>CAYMYP010000034.1:0-5120 GCA_964394705.1 uncultured Candidatus Saccharibacteria bacterium
CTTTTAGAGCCACAAGAAGAACAAAATAAAAACGCTTTTTTAGAGCTAATGACAATTCATTTGGCAAAAGGGCTTGAATTTGATTGTGTTTTTATTATTGGCGCCAACGAAGGAATTTTACCGCACAACTTATCTTTTAAAAGCAACAAAGAAATAGAAGAAGAAAGAAGATTAATGTATGTTGCTATGACGCGCGCTAGAAAAAAATTATTTATTAGTTTTTATAAACGCCCTTCAAGATTTTTATTTGATATCCCAGAAGAATTAATTGCTTTTGAAAGTTCAGTTTCTCAAAATGACAAATTAATTGATGATGAAAATAATTATATTTATATCAATTAAATGCAAAAATTAGGACAACATTTTTTAAAAAATAAAAAATATTTAAAAAAAATAGCTCAAAGTTTAGAAATTAAAAAAAATGATTTAATTTTAGAAATTGGCGCAGGGCACGGAGAATTAACTTTAGAAATTTTAAAATTAGCTCCTGCATCAGCAAAAATTATTGCAATTGAAAAAGATAAAAAACTTTTTGAATTTTTGAATAAAAAATTTAAAAATTATAAAAATTTAAAAATTATTTTAGGTGACGCTCTTAAAATTATTAATAAATTAAATTTTTTAAAAACTCAAAACTTTAAAATCGCCGGAAATATACCCTATTATATTAGTGGTAAATTATTCCGTTTAATTTCAGAATTAGACAAAAAACCAGAAATTTGCGTTTTTACTTTGCAAAAAGAAGTTGGAGAGCGAATTTGCGCTTTGCCGAGGAATATGAATAAAATTGGAGCAATTATACAATCTTGGGCAATTACCAAAGTTATTGAAAATATTCCAAAAAAATTTTTTACCCCCCCTCCTAAAGTTGATTCAGTTATAATTATTTTAAAAAAAATAAAAAAACCAATAACATCTCAAAATTATTGCAAAATGGTTAATATTTTATTTAAACAACCTCGCAAAACAATTTTAAACAACCTTTTAGCTAAATTTGAAAACAAAGAACTAATTTTAAAAATTTTATCCGAGTTAAATATTTCACCAAATTTAAGGCCGCAAAATCTTTCAATAAATCAAATTTTAAATCTTTCTTTTAAATTTAATAAATTTTTAATATAATAATATAAAATACTCTTTTAAAAAATATTTTTTTATTTATAATTAAATTAATGGATAACCAACAAATTAACAAGTTAATTTCAATTTTTTTGGGGCTTTCTATTTTAGTTAGCTCAATAATTTTTGTTTTTTCAGATTATTTGGTTGGTTTTTATAATTCTAATCAAAAAAATAATTTAAGCAATGAAAACCAAAATACACAAAACGAATCTTCTTTTGTGTCTCAATCCCCCTTTGTAGAATCGCCACAAAATATTACAAATTATTATCCTACAATTTCTTTAAATGAAGAATTTAAACCAAGCGGTAATTTAACAGATGATTTTGCAAGTTTTGCCGCAAGAGAAATTGTAATAAATAATCCTAATGGACCACAAATTAATGAAGATGGAAATCCAAGCATTGAAGTGCCAAATATAGAAAATCTTTCTGATAAATTTGCTACAATTGTTTCTCCACAACTTAAAATTACAGAATGGGAAAAGGACGTAAATGAAATTAATAATCAGTTAAAAATTAGCAACCGAAATTCAACAAGTACCATTATTTCTTATTTTGAAAATTTTGGAAATTTAATTAATAAATATTTTAATAGCGAGAAATTAAATAATTTGTTTAACAGCAAAGTTCCCTTAGAAATAGCAGCTGAAACCGGAGAACAAATTTTTAATGAAGCAATAAATGATTTTTTAAAGCTTGAAACCCCAGCTGATGTAAAAAATTTACAACAAAGCATTATTAAAATTTTGGTTTATCAAAGAAATTTATTTAAAGAAGGAAAAAAAATAAATAACGATCCGCTTTATTTTAATCTTGTTTTAGAAAATAAACAAGAAGAAATTAATAATGCTTTAAATGAGTTTGAAAACAATTTGAATATAGCAGCTAAAAAATATAGTTATTTAAATAATTATCAAAAAAATATAAGTTGGCTTGACAAAATTTTAGAAAAAACAATTTTTGTTCCTAAAGTTCACGCATTATTTGGATTTCTAAGTATAGTTTTTGACCCCGCCGTAGTTGGAGAATTAGTCAGGCAAGCACTTAATTATTTAAAGGATAACCTAAAAAAAATTGCGCTTGAAATACTTAAAGATCAATTAATTCATAGATTAGTTAATGAAACAATTAAATGGGTACAAGGCGGCGGGACCCCTCAGTTTGTTACCAATTGGAAGAGATTTTTTGAAGAATCTGGTTCAAGAGCAGCGGGTTTAGTTATTCAAAAAACATTACCTTTGGTTTGCTCCCCATTCAGACCTCTTTTACAGGCTTCATTTGAAACTGTTTCAACTTATGAAGATAGCGTTACTTGCACCTTGGGAAATATTGAGCGCAATCTTGTTCAATTTTATAATGATTTTAAATATGGAGGTTGGATTACTTATGGTGCTATGCTTAGGCCAGAAAATAATTTTTATGGTCAGATTTTAATGACACAAGACAAAATTTTAGAAGAAGCTGCAAAAGAACAAGAAGCAGCTCAAAGCGATGCTGAAGCAAGCAAAGGATTTTTACCAACAAAAGTTTGCGTAAAAGAAAAAACAAGCACAATGCCCCTATCGCAAGCTGCAACACTTCCTCAAGTTCCCGGCGTAACTGTAAGGTGCGGCCCAATTAATGAACCAGGATTAGCTGTCACTAAAGGCACTTGTATTGTTAAAACTTGCGAACAATATGAAAACAAAACGCCAGGAGCTCTTATCGGTGATATTACAAGTCAGGCCATAGGAAATTCTCCAATAGCAAGAATTGTAAATGCCCAAGATATTGTTGCTTTAGTATCAGCATTAGTAAATTCTGGTCTAATGAGATTAATTAAAGCTGGACAACAAGGATTAGCTGGTGTTTTAACTGGTAAAGCGGCAAAAGATAATTCTAATCTTCCGCCCGGCGCAATTACTGATCCAACTAATCCTTGTTACGGAGAAGTTCCCGGCACCCCTAAATATAATGACTGTATAGGAAACACAACAGGAAATTACTTTATAGATACCAAAGATGAGCAAGCAGAATTATTAACGCAGGCGCAAGATATTTTAAAACAATTAAAAAACAATCTTGATGCTAATAATCAATTTTTAGCGCTTGCATCAAGCACAAAATTAAAATTAGATCAACTTGGGGGATGCAGCAATAACATTGCTATTTGCCCCAACCTATCCCAACAAGCCTGCAATTTAATAAATACAATAACTGGATTAGAGAACACAACAACAAATGAAATTCCATTAATTAATTCTGACATCGCTAATATAGAAAGCATTATAAATGAATTGTATAATTCTTCTAATATTAATATAAATAGATTAACTGAAATAAATGAGATAATTAAACGTTATCAAAATCCAGGAGCAAACGCTCCCCAAGAAAGATTAAATAACTTACAAAATCTTGATGAAGCCATAAATAATAACCTTTATAATACACCACAATGTCAAGCAACACTTCCAAGTTTATAAGTTTTAAAGAAAAATGAAAAAAATTATTAAAAATAAAAAAATCATTTTAGTTTTTTTAACTAGTTTGATTTTATTCATAAATACTAAAATCGCATTCGGCAGCCTTTTTGACATAGGAGATATAGCCTCCAAAGCAATAGGGGCACTGCTTTTTGGAATCAATTGGATTTTAACTATAATTGCCGGAGTCTTTATTGCTTTTGAGTCTTTTATTATAGAAATAGTTTTAGAACTTAATAATCAAGTAGTTGAAACCGATTTTGTTAAAACTGGATTTAATATTTCTTTGGCTGTTGCTAATTTATTTTTTGTTGCTGGAATTATTATAATGGCAATTGCAACTATTTTAAGAATAGAAAGCTATAGTATGAAAAATATGCTTACTAAACTAATTTTAATGGCAATTTTAGTAAATTTTGGTTTAACTATTGGCGGAACATTAATTGAAATATCAAATAACTTTTCTTTTTATTTTCTTAAATCTATATCCCCTGGTGATGTTGGATTTAAAAATTTTGTTTCCACAATTGCTGGAAATTTTGACATCCAAAAGTTTATTATGATAAAACCCAACACAAACAATGAAGCATTAGAAGAAGCTAAGGCAATGGAAAAAGATGTAGCAGGATTGATTGGCGCAGGGATTGCTAATCTTATAGCTCCCATTGTTGCTTTCTTTTTTACTCTTGTTGTTTTAATTTTTATTATTATAAGCTTGGGGGCTTTAGCTGTGATGTTTTTAATAAGATATATAGCCTTAAGTATTTTATTAGTCTTTTTACCTCTTGCTTGGGTTGCTTATATTTTTCCAAGATTTAAGAATTATTACAGTACGTGGTGGGAAAAATTTACAAACTGGTTAATTTTTGCTCCTGTTTCTTTATTTTTAATTTATTTATGTCTTGTGACTCTTAAAACATCTGGTGGCACAACAAATTTCTCTACAACCTTAAATGGAATTAATTTTGTTTTTAATCCATCCGATCCGGGATCATTTGGGGCTATAGCACGTTTTTCTAGAGGGCTACTTGCAGGATTAATGCTTCCCATATTAAGGGCAATTATTTTTGGATCTTGTTTTTTGGCAAGCTTGATGGTTGGACAAAAATTGGGGCTAGAAGGATCTAAACAAATTTTAGAAAAAGCAGAAACAATGGCTAGAGGTTATGGTACAGCTATTGGTATATGGGCGCCAAAGAAAACTAAAGAAGCGGTTGGTAGACGAATTGCTAAACCAGAAGGTTGGCTTGATAGAACAAGGTCAAGGCTTCAAAAAATTAGCACAGAAAGCATTGGCGGTGGAGTTGGGGCAAGGCTAAAGGGTCTTGCTGCTGGTTATGCTGGAAGGGGCCTTGAAAAAATTCAAAGAGGAGGTAGAGAAGATGTATTAGCGCAAGCATCAAAAAGAATAGATAAAATGAGCATTGATGAATTAATAAATAATTTAGGGATATTAAGCAAACCAGAAAGGCTTTTGGCATTAGAGAAAATTGAAAAAGAAGGCAAGCTTAGCAAAATATCCAATCTAGAATCTTT
>CAYMYP010000035.1:0-5090 GCA_964394705.1 uncultured Candidatus Saccharibacteria bacterium
TTTAATTTCATTTATTGTAATCCTTAAATTATTTTGAGCTAAAGTTAAATTATTTAAATCATTAAAAAAGTCGGAAATTTTTGGATTTTTTAATAAAATTTCTAAAACAGAACTTTGATCATTAATATATATTTTATTTAATAAACTAACTAATCCTTTTTGTTTTTCTAAAATATCATTTTCAGTAATAGAAATTTTAGTTTTAGTTTCATTAATTTTTTGATCTAATTCAGATATTTTTAAATTAATAGATTTTATTTGTAAATTTAATTTAGCAATTTTGGCATTTAAAGTATCTACCTCGCCTTTTAATGATTTGCCTTGGCTTTGATAAATTTTAATTTGATTTTCATATTGGGAAATCTGCTTTTCTAAATCTTCAAGTTGAGATTGTAATTTTTGTCTTTCTTCAACGTTAGTTGAATTAGCAGCTAAAGTAGAAATTGTTGGAGCATTGACAGATCCCCAAATAAAAAAAACCAATGAAAAAAAAGAAAAAATAATTTTTAAAAAAATATTATACTTTAGGAAAAATAAATAATTTTTAGATAAAATAGTCTCATTATTCTCCAATTTTTTTTTTGGAGATTTAATATCCAAAACAATTTTGGATTTAAAACTCATTTTATTTATTGTAAATTATCTTCTTGGGATTTTGCTCTTTCAGCAACTTTTTCTTCTGATTCAACTTTTACTTCGCTTATATCAACCGGACCAATCTCTATTTCCTCTTTCGGCTCTATGGCTGTAACTACAACTGTATTTAAATCAACTAATGGTTTAACACCTGTTGGTATTTTTAAATCTTTAACATAAATATTTTGATTTAATTCTTTAAGAGAACTAATGTCAACTACAATATGTTGAGGTAAATCCTTTGGAAAACATTCAATTTCTATTTCAAACATTGATTTATTTAAAATGCCTCCATAATTTTTAACTGCTTCTGATTCTCCAATAAATTCCAAAGGCACATGAGCTTTAATTTTTTCGGTCATCTTAACTTCATAAAAATCTATATGAATAATTTTATTGGTTAAATAATCACTTTGAATATCATGAACTAAAACTGGAATTTCTTTATTTTTTTTATTGTCTTCAATTAATAAATTGATAATTGAACTTTCTCCAGTCTTTTTAAAAACATTTAAAAATTCTTTTTGATAAACAGCTAAATGCAAATTTTTAACATTATGCCCATAAAGCTCAGCTGGAATAAAACCTTTTTTTCTTAAGGTTTTTATTTTTTTACCCAAAATATCTCTAATTTCTGCTTTTAATTGCATAACCATAATATTAAATATATCAAAATATTAGAAAAAATCAAATAATTTTAAAAATAAATCAAAAAATTACCAATTTTCAATTAATAAAATCTTATTATTTCTAAAATAACCATATAGCTCTTCAGTTATAAAAGGCATAAAAGGATGAAGACATTTTAGAGATTCACAAAAAATTTCTTCAAGTAAATAATAAGAATATATTTTTTTGTCGTCATTACCTTCTTTAAAATTTAATTTATGTTTTTCAATAATTTTATCAGCAAAAGTATGCCAAATATAATGGTATAATTTTTCAGCTGCCAAATAAAATTTCATTCCTTCAATTTCTTTGGTTATTAATTTTTTGACTTTTTGAAAATCTTTCATTTCTTTTGAAGAATAAATTTTTTTCTTTAAAGAATTAGATAATTTATAATTTTTGTTTTTATTCATTAAAATAAATCTGGCAATATTCCAAATTTTAGTTGCAAAATTTCTATAAGCTTTAATTTTTTCTTCGGAAATAACTATATCTCTTCCAGGAGTATTACCTATCACTAAAGCCATTCTTAAAGCATCTGCGCCATAAAGTTCTACAACCCCCAATGGATCAATTACATTTCCTTTTGATTTAGACATTTTTTGCTTGTCTTTATCTAAAACCAAGCCATGTAAATAAACTTTTTCAAATGGAACTTTTCCAGTTCTATAAAGACCAAGCATTATCATTCTTGTAACCCAGAAAAATAAAATATCCCATCCAGTTTCCATTACGCTTGTTGGATAAAATTTTTTAAAATCTTTATCTTTTGGATATACTAAAACAGCAAAAGGCCATTGCCCAGAAGAAAACCAAGTATCAAAAACATCTTTTTCTGAAATAATATTTTTGCTTCCACACTGAGGACATTTAGCAGGCTTTTTATCTTCTAAAATAATTTTTCCACAGCCGTTTTTATAAACAATTTCTCCTGAATTAAAATCAAAAATTCCTTCTCCGCAATAAAAAGCTGGAATCCTAATTCCCCAAATAATTTGACGAGAAATATTCCAATCACGGATATTTTTCATCCAATGATAAAAAACTTTTTCAAATCTTTGAGGGAAAAATTTAATTTTTTTAGATTTTACAGCAAAAACTGCTAAATCTTTTAAAGAATATTTACCACCTTTTGGCGGCGTTGTCATTTTCACAAACCATTGCATTTTAGGAATTGCTTCTAAAGTATTTCCACATTTATAGCAAACAGTAATATTGTGAGTATAAGAATCATCTATTTTTTCTATCAATCCAAGTTTTTCTAAATCTTCTGCAATTTTATCTCTTGCCTCAGAAGTTTTCATACCAGCATAAGGGCCGGTTAAATCTGTAAGTCTACCATTTTCATCAATTACAATTTTTGGTCCGGGAATTTCATTTTTATGTCTTTGCCAAATTTCAAAATCTTGAGGGTCATGAGCAGGCGTAACCTTAACCACTCCTGTTCCAAATTGAGGGTCAACGGCTTCATCAGCAATAATTTTGATTTTAATTTTTCCCAAAACATCTCTTGCTTCAATTTCTTTGCCAATAAAATCTTTATATCTTTTATCATTTGGGTTTACAGCTAAAGCAGTATCTCCAAATTTTGTTTCTGGTCTTACAGTTGCAACTGTAAGCGGTCCGTATTTTATATAATAAAGTTTATCTTTGCGCTCAACATATTTTGTTTCTAAATCAGAAAGAGCAGTTTTATGTTTGGGGCACCAATTAATAACTTTTAAATCTCTATATGCTAATCCGTCTTCAAAAAGTTTATAAAAAGTATCATAAACAATTTTTACTATGTTTTTGTCTAAAGTAAATTTTTCTCTTGACCAATCGCATGATGCCCCAAGCTGTTTAATTTGATTTTCCATTAGTTTTTTGTTTTTTTGAGTAAAATCCCAAATTTGGCGGAACAATTCTTCATTACTAAAATCAAATCTGCTTTTACCTTCTTTTTCTAATTTTTTATCAAAAACAACCTGCGTTTCAAAACCGGCATGATCAGCTCCTGGAACCCATAAAGCTTTTTTGCCGCGCATTCTCCAAAAACGAATCATAATATCTTCTAAAGTAATAAAAACAGCGTGTCCTAAATGAAGCGAACCATTAGCATTTGGTGGTGGCATTATAATTGAAAAATAGCCACTATGCTTTTTTAAATTATCCGGATTAAAATAACCTGATTTTAACCATTTTTTATAAATTTTGTTTTCTATTTTCTGAGGTTCATAAATTTTATTTAAAACTTTCATTTTAATTAAATATTTAAATCGCCCTTGGCTTTTAATGGAAAACTTTTATTTTTTAAAAAAAGCATATAGCCACTTATTCCAATCATAGCAGCATTATCAGTATTATATACAAAAGGAGGAGCAAAAAACAATATTTTTTTATTTTTTGCCAATTCTTTAAATTTTTTTCTTAAAAATTTATTTGCTGCCACACCGCCTGAAAGCATAATTGACTTTGTGCCAAATTCTTCAATTGCTTTTTTTGTTTTTTTAACCAAAACATCAAAAGCTGCTTCCTCAAATGATGCCGCAACATTTGCTTTTAATTTTTCATCAAGTAAAATGTTTGAATTGCTTTGTAAATAATATAAAACTGAAGTTTTTAATCCAGAAAAACTAAAATTATATGAATTTTGATTAAGCATTGGACGCGGAAAATTAATTGCAAAAGGATTCCCTTGTTGTGCTAATTTTTCAATTTGAGGACCACCTGGATAAGGTAATTCAAGCATTCTTGCAACCTTATCAAAAGCTTCTCCGCAAGCATCATCTAAAGTTTCTCCAATTTTTTTATATTGAAATAAATTTTCAAATTTAAGCAAAATTGTATGACCTCCACTTACAATTAAAGAAATTGCAGGAAAAACATCATTAATTTTTTTATCTTTAACTTGTTTATCAAACAAAAAACTATAAAGGTGGCCTAAAAGATGGCTTGCGCCAATAATTTTAGGATGTTTTAAATTATTTTCTTTATAAATTTTTTTAAGGTTTAAAGCAAAATTAATTCCTGTCCAAAGCGCTGGCTCAAGGCCAGGGCCAACTGTTACCACAATTAAATCAATTTTTTTTAAAAAATTTTTAAGTTTTTGATTGTTTTGTTTTAAATCCGCTCCGCTTATTTTTTTAAATAAAATTGGCAAGTTTTTTAAGTGCTCTCTTTTTGCTAAATTTGGCACAACCCCACCATAAGGAGCGTGAATTTTAATCTGGGAAGAAACTAAATTTTTAATTATTTTAAATTTTGGAAATTTATTTAATTTAAAATTAAATTTGTCTTCAACCTCAATTAAAGCCAAAGATGTTTCGTCGCAAGAAGTTTCAATTGCAAAAATTTTCATAATTTAAATTTATAATATTTTTTAAAAAAATAAAATCTAATGTTTTAAGATAACATTACTTTGCTTTTTGAATTATTTTATAAAATCAGTAAAATTAAATTATGAGTTTAAATAACATTGCTATAATTCTTGCATTTTTACCCGGGCTTGCATGGAGGAGATAAACTGGTTTCGCACGAATCGGGGTTCGATGAACTCTGCGGCTCTTGCTGGAAGGGAAAATTGCGAGTTGATTCTGATGGATGTGTCTCGCCTTGCTCTTTTCGGGATTTTATCCCGTCGGAGACATAAGAGACGGACTCGCATCTATTTTAAACAGCGAGCGATTGCACAGTTTCCGCAAGCGAGTACGGAATCAAGCAGAACAGTATACTGCCTGCGTCCCTCATTTGTGCTCTCCGTCTACTTGCGTACCAACTACATATCCATGTAGTCCAGATTGTTC
>CAYMYP010000036.1:0-5066 GCA_964394705.1 uncultured Candidatus Saccharibacteria bacterium
AGCGCGTTTAAAATGGTGGCAAGAATTTAAGCCATTTTTAAAAAATGTTAAAAATCTTTGGCTCAATAGTTATATTTTTAGCCAGTCTTATTTGTATCAAAAAAATATTACAGCTGATTTTTTTTCTCCAGGTAATTTAAATATTAATTTAATTAAATTATCATTAGAAAATTTATTTTTTGATTTTAAAAATTTAATTGAAGAAAAAAAGATAGTTAAAGCTAAATATGTTTCTTTAGAAAAAAAGATAAAAACATTGATAAATATTTTTAATTTAATGCAAGAAGCAAAATTTTTAGATATTTTAGAAAATTCTTCCCGTGAAGAAATTATTGTTACTTTTTTGGCAATTTTACATTTATCGCGAGAAAAATTTATAATGATAGAGCAAAAAGAACATTTTTCTGATATAATTTTAAAAAAAATTTAAAATAAAAAATGGAAGAATTAAAACAAAATAAAATAGCGCAACTTGAAACAATATTATTTGTTTATGGAGAGGCGATAAACATTGCTAAACTTAGTGAATTTTTGGAATTAAATTTGGAAGATACAAAAAAATTAGTTAAAGAATATGATTTACTTTTAAAAAATGATTTAAATAGGGGATTAATCCTTTTAATTGGCGAAGATAAGATACAATTAGGCACAAAACCAGAATTTAGTTTACTGATTGAAAAAATTATAGAAAAAGAAATTAATGAAGATTTAACTCCAGCAGCATTAGAAACTCTTTCTTTGGTTTTATATTTCAGTCCAATTTCTAAAAGCAAAATTGATTATCATCGAGGCGTAGATTCTGGTTTTATTTTAAAAAATTTAATGTTAAAAGGTCTTATTGAAAGAAAACCAAATCCTCAAATGCCAAATTCTTATTTATATTATCCAACCTTGAAACTTTTTAGACATTTGGGAATAAGTTCTCAAAATGAATTGCCAGATTATTTAAAGTTTCAAGATTTAAATAAAAAGTTTGAGTATATATCTAAAAATAGCGATAAAAATAATGAAGAAAATAATGATTTAAATAAAAATAATTCTAACAATGAAGAATGATAATTTTTTTAAAATATTATTTTTAGGGGTTTTAATATTTGCGGTTTTTTTAGGAGATTCGCGTTATAGCCGTAATTTTAATCAAAGTAATAATCTTAGTAATATTAATAATTCAATTCAAAGTCAAAAAATTATCCAGTCAAGCATTGATAAAAAATTAGAAAGTGAAACAAAACAAAATGAAAAACCTTATATAGAAAGTCAAGCTTTAAATCTTTTAGATAATAATAAAAATAATTTAAATAAGCCATTAACTCAATCAACTTTAACATCACAAGAAACTGATTTTATTTTTAAATACAAAAATCAAACATTTATTGAACCTCAAATTAGCGCCGAAATTGCTTTAATCGCAGATTTAAAAAGCGGAAAAATTATTTGGTCGAAAAACGAAAACAAGCTTTGGCCAATTGCTTCTATAACCAAACTTATAACCGCTTCTTATGTTTTAAAAAATTTTGATAATAAATTAAAAATTACCTTAACTGAAAAAGATGTAAATATTCCAAGCGCTGGAACTGGCAATAATCAAAATTTAAATGCTGGTGAGATTTATACAGTTGAAGACTTGGTTAAGTGGATGCTTTTGGCTTCGCGTAATGAAGCAGCAATGGCTTTGGCTAATTATTTTGGATATGACCAGTTTATAGGCGGTTTAAATAATTTAATTAAAGAGGCGGGAGTAAAAAATACAAATTTAGTTGATCCAAGCGGGCTTTCAGCTTCTAACCAAGCTACTGCTTTAGATCTTGTAAAAATTGTTAAAAATATTTTTGAACATCAGCCCCAGATTTTTAATTTAACCACAAAAAAGAATTTAACTGTTTTGGATTTTTTTTCTAATAAAAAAAGAACAATTATAAATATTCATCCTTTTGCTGGAAATAGTATTTTTTTGGGGGGTAAAACCGGCCAAACTCCTTTAAGCAAAGAAAATTTAGTTTCAATTTTTAATATTGAAAAAAGACCTGTTTTAATGTTAATATTAGGTTCAGATAATAGAACAGAGGATACAGAAAAATTATTAAGTTGGTTTAAATTAAATTTTCAAACGGTTCAAAAATAAATAAAATTGATGCAGCAAATACACGTTTTTTTAATAATTAGAAATTCGGTTTTAGTTATTTTGTCTTTTGCTATTGCTTTAGTTATTGCTCCTTTTTTAATTAAGTTGCTTTATAAATATGAATGTTGGAAAAAGAAACCTCGTGAAGAAACCATCGGTGGAGATAAAACTCCAATTTTTACTTCTTTACACGCAAAAAAAGAAACAACAGTCCCAAGGATGGGTGGAATTTTAATTTGGCTTACAGTAGGGCTAGTTAGTTTAATTGTTTATTTTTTAAATATATTTTTTTCAGAAACTTTTTGGGCAAAATTAAATTTTTTATCCAGAAAAGAAACTTGGCTCCCTCTTTTTACTTTAATTTCAGCTTCAATTTTGGGTCTAACTGATGATATTTTAGTTATTAAAAATAAAGGAAAATATGTTGGCGGCGGTATAAGATTTAAAATAAGATTAGCTTTAATAATTTTAATTGCTTTAGTTGGCGCATGGTGGTTTTATTTTAAGTTAGGATGGTCATCAATTTATATTCCTTTTTATGGCAATTTAGAGATTGATGGCCTTTACATTCCTTTGTTTATTTTAGTAATTTTAGCAACTTTTTCTTCAAGTGTTGTTGATGGGCTTGATGGGCTTTCCGCAGGAGTTCTTATTCCTATTTTTTTAGCATTTGGAGTAATTTCTTATACAAAAGGTCTTTATGATTTAGTTGCTTTTTTGGTTGTTTTAATTGGAGCAATGTTTACTTATTTATGGTTTAATGTTCCGCCTGCAAAATTTTATATGGGTGAAACCGGCATTATGGGTCTTACTGTTACTTTAGCAGTGATTGCGCTTTTAACAAATTCAGTTTTATTTTTACCTATTATTGGTTTTGTTTTGGTTTTAGAATCTGCATCAGTTATAATTCAGTTAATCTCTAAAAAATTTTTCAAAAAGAAAGTTTTTTTATCAGCGCCAATTCATCATCATTTACAAGCAATTGGCTGGACCGAAGCGCAAATCACAATGCGTTTTTGGATAATTTCAGGAATTTGCAGTTTAATTGGAATTACTTTGTTTTTCTTGGCAAAATTTTGGTAAAATAATTTAAATAATTAATTTTAAACAAAAACTTTAAATTTATGATTGATTTTGTTTTTAATATTTGTTTTAATTGGATTTATTCTTATTTAAATTTTTTAGCTTTTGTGCTATGAATTTTTTTAACGAAGTTTTGGTTTTGGCAATTTTTCAATGGTTTAACGCGCTAAATTATCGCTCGGACAAGGAATCTGTTTTTAAAAATTTGTTTTCTAATACAATTTTATTGTTGTGTTTGGAAGTAGTTTTAATTTTGCAAATTTTAGCAATTTATAATCCATTTTTAGTTAATATTTTAGAAACAAGGTCGCTTAATTTTTATGATTGGTTTTTGCGGCAATAGTTGCGTTTTTGATTATTTTGGTTGAAGAAATTAGAAAATTTTTAATACGCAAATTAAATGTATAAGCTTTGTTTAAATATTTATGGCAGAGTACAAGGAGTAGGCTTTAGGTTTTTTGTTAGAAATATTGCTCAAAAATTAAAAATTTTAGGTTTTGTCAAAAACAAAGAAGATGGATCTGTATATATTGAAGCAGTTGGAGATAAAGAAAAATTAAAAGAATTTTTAGATAAATGTAAAATTGGCCCATTGTTTTCTAGGGTTGAAAATATTGAAGAAAAATGGATTGAAATTGATTCTTGTGAATTCAATAATTTTGAAATTTTATAAACTTGTAAAATATTTTTAAGTGTGCTAAATTTGAAATTTATGAACAAAAATAAAAATCGTTTTTATTTATTTTTAATTATTTTGGCAGCGATTTTAGCTGGAATTTTTGTTTATCCTTATGGTTTAGGAGCAAAATATATGCCCTGGAAATTAGGATTAGATTTAATTGGAGGAGTTCATTTAGTTTATAATATTGATTTGTCACAAGTAGATTTAAAGGACCAAGGATTAGTTTTGGATGGTTTGCGAGATGTTATTGAAAAAAGAGTAAATTTATTCGGAGTTGCAGAGCCTCAAGTTTTTATTGCTTCAAATGGAGACAGAAAAGAATTAGTTATTGAATTAGCTGGAGTTTATAATATTCAAGAAGCAATTCAAACAATTGGCTCAACTCCTTTTTTAGAATTTAAAGAAGTAGTTGAAGATAATGGTAAAATAAATTATTTGCCCACAAATTTAAACGGAAGATATATTACCGGCGCAAGAGTAGAGTTTGACTCAACAACTAATAAGCCTCAAGTAGGGATTTCTTTTAATAGCGATGGCGCTAAAATCTTTGAAGATTTGACAGCTAAAAATATCGGAAAGCATTTGGCTATTTTTTTAGATGGCAATCTAATTGAGTCACCAATAGTTCAACAAAAAATTTCAGGAGGAAATGCTGTTATTACTGGAAATTTTACTTTGAAAGATGCAAAACTTTTGGCAAGTAGATTTAATGCAGGAGCTTTGCCGGCTCCGATTAGTTTAATTGACCAATTTGTGGTAAGTCCATTTTTAGGAATTGATTCTTTAAAAAAATCATTATTTGCTGGAGCAGTTGGAACGCTTTTGGTTATTATTTTTATGATTTTTTATTATCGCAAAAATGGCATTTTTGCTTCTTTGGCACTTTTAATATATATTGTTCTAACTGCTGCTGTTTTTAAAATTTTTGGAGTAACAATGACATTAGCAAGCGTTGCTGGGTTTATTATTACTATTGGTATGGCAGTTGATGCAAATATATTGATTTTTGAAAGAATCAAAGAAGAAAAGAAAAAAGGTATTTTAGGAGAGGCATTGGTTAATGAAGGATTTAGACGTGCCTGGCCATCAATTAGGGATTCTAATATTTCAAGTATTATTACGGGGTTAATTTTATATGTTTCTACTTCTAGTTTTGTTAAGGGATTTGGGCTTACGCTT
>CAYMYP010000037.1:0-4013 GCA_964394705.1 uncultured Candidatus Saccharibacteria bacterium
ATTTATAATTAATTGCTATAATTTAATTAATTGCTATAATTAAAATAGTATGGTTTTTGATTTATTTAAATTTTTAAAACAACAAGTTTCTTCTTCTTTTTTGGGAGTTGATATTGGAACATCTTCAATTAAGATAGTCGAAGTTGACAGAGGGGATCAGAAACCGCGCCTTTTAAATTATGCAATTATAGAAAATAAAGAATCAATCTTGAGAACAAACGCGGCTTTTTACACAAGTAATTTAAAATTATTTGACAAAGAAATGGTAGATCTTTTTAAGGAAGTTTTTAGAAAAACAAATTTTGGTTCAAATCAGGTTCTCGCTTCAATTCCTAGCTTTAATTCTTTTGTTACTATTTTAAAATTTCCTGAAATGTCAAATGAAGAAATACAAAAAGCTTTGGTTTTTGAAGCAAAACAATATATACCTTTTTCTATAGAAGAAGCTGCTTTAGATTGGCAAAAAATTGGAGAATATGAAGATGAAAAAGGAGAAAAATTTAATGCGGTTTTATTGGTTGCCGTTCCCCAAGAATTAATCAAAAAATATCAATATATTTTTAATGAAATAAAAATGAATCTTAATATTTTAGAAATAGAACCTCTTAGTTTAGTAAGAAGTCTTGTTTTTGATGATTTGTCTCCAACAATTTTAGTTGATATTGGCAGTTTTACTACTTCTATTTCTTTAGTAGAAGAAAGGATTTTAAAACTTACAACAAATATTGATTTTGCTAGTAATTCTTTAACTTATTCGTTATCTTCGGCTTTAAATATAAATCCTTTAAGAGCAGAAGAACTTAAAATTGAAAGGGGAATTATAAATACTGATACTGACTATGAATTTTTGCAAACTATTTTACCTATCTTAGATATTATTATTGACGAAATTCAAAAATTAAAATTGCGTTATGAAACAAATTTAAATAAAAATTTTAATGCCGAAAGAGTTATACTTTGTGGTGGGGGATCTAATTTGCTTGGAATTGATAAATATTTTTATAAAAAATTAAATATACCTGTTTTTTTATCTAATGCGCTTAGTCATTTTGAACATCCAGAAATTATTGAACCATTAGCAAAAGATTTAAATTCAACTTTATCCACAGCCTTGGGTTTGACTCTTAGAGTTTTTGAGTTAAAATAAATATAATATGGCTTTACCACAAAAATTAATAGATGAATTATCTAAAAATAAAGTTGATGTTCCAGGATGGTCATGGAGAATATTTCTTTTTAGCCTGACTGTTTTAATAATTTGTTTTGCTTTTTATGTTGGACTAAATTGGGGGTATAAAATTTACCTTAATAGCAAGATTAGGAGTTTAAATAATCAATTAAATCAAATTAAAAATGAAATTTCTGAATTGAATCAAAATCAAATTCAAATAAATAAATTTTATTCTCAAATAATAAATATTAAAAAATTATTTTCCGAAAGAAAACAGCCCTCCTTATTATTTAAGTGGATAGAAAACAAAATTCATAATGATATTACATTAAATAAATTAGATTTTAATTTTTTAAATAATCAACTTAGTTTAGGTGGCATAGCAAAATCAAAAGAAGGTATTTTAGAACAAATATTAATTTTTCAAAAAGATAACAATGTCGAAAGTATTGTTTTAAAAAATTTTAGTGTTCAATCAAATGGCGTATGGCAATTTAGTTTAGATATTTATTTAAAGTCATCATTTTGGAATTTAAATTAATGAGACAATCTACAAAAAGATTATTAAGCGGATTATTATCAATATTATTTTTATTGTTTGGATTTTTTGTATTTATTTATTTAATTAAGCCATTATATGGCGAAATTCAGCAGTTGCGCAGCGAGGTTTTAATAAAACAAAACGATTTAAATAATCAAAAATCTTTGATTGATCAATTTAAAAAAATTGCAAATGATTATCAAGATAAACAAAAAATTCAGGAAACATTATCTTTAATTTTGCCTTATAATCCTGAGATTGGAGAGGCCCTAACTCAAATCAATGGGTTAGCAGAAGCTAATAATTTAGATATATCTTTTATAAATGTTTCTAAATTAGTGAGTTTAGTTAGCCCCGACCTATCCTTAAAAAATTCTTCTTCAACATTAAACTTAAAACCATTAGGTTCTTTTGATATTAATTTAAGAATGAGGGGGAGTTATCAAAATTTTAAAAATTTTCTAAATCAAATAGAAACAAATATTAGATTTTTTAATTTTAAAAACATTAGTGTCAGCTTGAATACCATATCTTTGCCCGCAGAAGCAAATAAGGCAAATAATCAATCAAATTTAATTTTTGAGGTCGTGTTATCAAGTTATTATCAAGGAGAATAAATAAAAATATGGCAATCGTAGTTGAGGGCAAAAAACAAAATAATTTTCAGACTTTATTATATATAATTGCTTGGATTATTTTAATTATAATTATTTTAGTTGGTTTTTATTACATTTTTTTTGCAAATCCTGAAATTTACGAAAAAGTAACATCATCTTCAGAGTCTCAAAATATTAATGAACTTATTAATTTAAGTTCAAATATAGATTTAAACGCCCTAATTCAAAATAAAACATTTCAATCATTAAAATCATACGTTGATATTCCTCAAGACATTAAAAGCGGCAGAGAAAATCCATTTCAATAATTTATTCTTTATTTTTTTGTTCTGGGTCTTGCCAAGATGCAAATTTACATTCTGGATAGCTACTGCATCCCCAAAAATATTTTCCTTTAGCTCTTCCTTTTTTTATTTTTATTTTTATTAATTTTCCTGGATTTTTAGATCTCGATTTATCTTTTTTGCATATAGGGCATATTATATTTGTTTCAATTTTATCATCTTCACTTTTTATTTTTTTTGTATTTTTACATTCAGGAAACCCTGAGCAAGCTAAAAATTTTCCAAATTTGCTCATTTTTATAACCATTGACTTTCCGCATTTTTCGCAAACTTCATTTGTTGTTTCAGGAAAACTTTCTTTTTTTATTGATTCATATTTTTCTTCTAAATTTTTTGAAAAAGGTTCATAAAAATTTTTTAAAACAATCCTCCAATTTTTTTTGCCTTGAGCAATCTCATCTAAATCATCCTCCATTTTAGCAGTAAAATTTATATCAACAATTTTAGGAAAATGTTCTGTTAAAATTTTATTTACTAAAATACCAATTTCAGTTGGCAAAAATTTTCCAGCTTCTTTTGTAACGTAATTTCTTTCTTGAATTATTGATATAATAGATGAGTATGTTGATGGTCGTCCAATTCCATATTTTTCCAATGTTTTTATAAGTGATGCTTCAGTGTATCTTGGCGGGGGGTGTGTAAAATGTTGATTGGTTTTTACTTCAATTAAATTTAGTTTATCATCATTTTTTATTTGGGGTAAAATTTTTTCTTCAAAATTCATTGGCCATATTTTTAAAAACCCATCAAATTCTATTATTGATCCGGTTGCTCCTAAAATATAATTATTTTTTTCATTTTTTCCTTCAATTTTAATTTTGGTATTTAAAAATATCGCCTCTGTCATTTGTGATGCTATAAATCTTTCCCAGATTAATTTGTAAAGCATTTGATGGTCTTTGCTTAATTTAATTTTTTCAAATGATTGATTAGTATTTGTTGGTCTTATAGCTTCATGGGCTTCCTGCGCTAATTTTGATTTGTTTTTAAAAATATTTGGTTTTTTAGGCAAGTATTTTTTTTCTAAATTATTTTCAATCCATTCACGCGCCATCTCTATCGCAAAAGAAGAAAGATTTGTTGAATCTGTTCGTATATAAGTTATTAAACCATTTTCATATAATTGCTGAGCCAAAAACATTGTTTTTTTAGAGGAAAAACCAAGATGAGTAGAGGCTGTTTGCTGTAATGTGCTTGTTATAAATGGAGCAGGAGGATTCTTTTTTATTTTTTTGGATTCTATTTCTTTGATAAAAAAAATTGATATTTCTAAATCTTTTTTTATTTTTTTGGCTTCTTCTTCGTTTTTTATTTCTAATTTATCTAATTTTTTATTATTA
>CAYMYP010000037.1:4023-4891 GCA_964394705.1 uncultured Candidatus Saccharibacteria bacterium
CTATTGTGCCTTCATTAATATTAAACAATGCATTAATTGTCCAGTATTCTTCTGGCTTAAAATTTTTTATTTCTTCTTCGCGTTCAACAATTAATCTTAATGCTACAGATTGGACTCTCCCAGCTGATAATCCTTTTGTTATTTTTTCCCATAAAAGTGGAGATAGTTTATAACCAACCAATCTATCTAAAATTCTTCTTGCTTGTTGGGCATTAACTAAATTTAAATCAATAGTTCTTGGATTTTTTAATGAATTTAATATAGCTTCTTTAGTAATTTCATGAAAAACAATTCTTTTTGTTTTTGATATGTCATCTGGCAAATTTAAAACTTCTTTTATATGCCAAGCAATAGATTCGCCTTCTCTATCTTCGTCTGTTGCTAAAATTATTTCATCTTTTTTTTGAACTTCTTTTTTTAAAAAATTTACAATTTTTTTTGCCTTTGGTGGAATGACATATTGCGGTTCAAAATTATTTTCAATATCAACTCCTAATTTGTTTTTTGGTAAATCTCTAATATGTCCATAAGAAGATTCAACTTTATATTCTTTTGGCAGAAAACTTGAAATTGTTTTTGCTTTGGTTGGTGATTCAACAATAATTAATTTCATTATTTTATAATATAATAACCATTTTCATTTTCTGCAATAATTTCTTTGATTAATAAAAAAGAAATAATTTGACTTACATTCTGGATTTCAAGATTAGTTATTTCTTTTATTTTGTCAAGATTTAAAGGAATATTTGAATTTTTAATTACATTATAAATTATTTTTTCTTCATCATTTAAATTTAATTCTTTTTGATTATTTTGAGTTTGTATATTTAATTCGTTTAAAATGTCTTTTGGAGATGTTATAAGCATT
>CAYMYP010000038.1:0-4597 GCA_964394705.1 uncultured Candidatus Saccharibacteria bacterium
CATGTAGTCCAGATTGTTCACCCGCTTGTGCACCCTGTAATCCTGATCTATGCTCTCCTTCTCCTTGTGGACCGTCACCGTAGCATACAAAATAGCCCCGACAACACTTTGTGGTCGGGGCATTATTTTTTTAATAAATTTCTTAAGTATTTTTCTAAATCAAGAATATTCCGAGATATTAATTCTTTTTTGAGATATTTTTTCCAAAGCGGAAGAAATTTTTTTTCTATTGCCCTTAATTCTGGATGACCGATTTCGCGTCCTTTTTCTTTAAAATATTTTCCTCGTTGATTTAAGCGTATTCTTAATTCGTTATCTATAGCCAATTCGATAAGACTATGCATTAGGGTATCATTTTTATATTTTTTGTAAACTATAATATGTAAAAGTTCATGACAAAGATAAACAATAGTGTAGTTTTTCCATTCTTCAGGATGTCCCCAAAGAATAATTTTTTCTTTTGGAATATGTGATCCATTTGAAAGTTTGGGGTGAGTAATAAACACATTAATAGTGATACTTGGAATTTTAAGGCCTGTAATATCTTTAAGTATCTGGAGCGCTTTATCTTTATTTTTGTACCATGTTTTTTCTACCCAATTACGATAATATTCGGTTTCTTGTAAAAGTCTTTTAAAGGCGTGGGTTTTAAAGATTTTATGAAAAACATTTTCCGTTTTTGAAAAAGCATATCGAAGTTGTTTATCGTTTATGATTTTTGTAAATACTTCTTCGCTATCTTTAAAAACAAACCATCTATAAGATTTTACTTTTTCTACTAATTTAACCCATTCAGGAAATGGTTTGTTGCCCCAAGCTCTTTCCAGCGAGTGGTAAACTAAATAATACGGATTAACTTTAAAATTTAGTTTCATCTATTTCATTTACTAAAAGAAAAAAGTTTTTAACGGGGCAAAATTATTTTGCTCTATCTGGTATTAATAATAAATAATTTTTAACTGTTGTCAATAATCGTTTTTTATTAAAAATTTTTCTTTATTAAAAGCTAAGCCAATAAAAATTTTTTGTTTCTTCTTGTAATTGCTTATTTTTCAAAAAAGCGACGCCTTGTTATTTTAAAAATACTTTTTGCAGTAATCTATTTTTTTAGAAAAACAAAGTATTGTTTTATTTTAAATAATTTGTAAAATTAAATTATGAATTTTAATACCATTACTATAATTTTGTCATTTTTACCAGGATTAGCATGGTTATTTTTTTATTTAAAAGAAGATCCGCATCCTGAGCCAAAATATTTAATTTTTATAACATTTATAAGCGGATTTATTGCGGCAATTGCGGCTTTTTTTGCGCAAATTTTTATCAATAAAAAATTTGAATATTTTGGATTTATGCCTTTTAATCCAAAAAGTAGTATTTCTTTTATAATTTTTGTTTTTATTTTTTATGCCTTTATTGAAGAACTTTTTAAATTTTTGTTTACTTATCTAACTGTTTTCAAAAATAAAAATTTTGACGAACCAGTTGATGCAATGATTTATATGATTGTAAATGCTTTAGGATTTGCAACTTTAGAAAATTTAGGGATTTTAACAAATAACGAAGCTATTAAAAATAGTTTTTATGGACTTCTTGAAACTGCTTCTTTTAGATTTATTGGCGCAACGCTACTTCATACAATTACTGCTGGACTTATTGGATATTTTTGGGCATTATCAATTAGAGAATTTAATTATAAAAAGCCATTAATTTTAGGTGTTTTTATTGCAACTATATTGCATACTCTTTTTAATTTATTTATAATTGTTTATGGGAATACAATGATTACCTTTTTGTTTTTACTTACAGCAGGAATGTTTTTGCTTGGAGATTTTGAAAAATTAAAATATAAAAAAATTTAAATCAAAAGGTCAAAATATTTAAAAATAAAAAATATGCAACAAGACGATAAAGATTTTTTTGAGAAATTAGCCCATTATGCCGAAGAAGCAAACAAAGATTATGAAATAAAATTTGCAAAAGCAACAAAAGTGGCTTCTCCTAAAATAAATACATCATTAGATTATTCAACAAACGAAAATGAAGATTTTGTCGAAGAAGGAGAATTAGCAATTGATGTTTATCAAACTCCTGATGAATTAGTAATTGAAGCTCCAATTGCAGGAGTAAATCCTGATGACATTGATATTAATATTACAAATGATTCAGTAACAATTAAAGGAAAAAGAAATAGGCTTCATGAAACAAAAGAAAGAGATTATCTTTATCAAGAATGTTTTTGGGGAAAATTTTCAAAACATATTGTCCTTCCCCAAGAAATTGATGCTGAAAATTCAGAGGCAATTTTTAAAAATGGAATTTTAAAAATTGTTTTGCCGAAAATAAACCGCAAAAAAACAAAAAAATTAAAAGTAAAATCAGAATAATTTTGACATTTTTATTTAATTTTATTATTATAATCTCATTATGAATCGTTGCGCTATTTGCGGGAAAAATTCAATAATGGTTGCGTCACGCAGAAAACTTCGTGGCAAATATAATCCAGTAAATTGGTCAAGAAAAAAACCAAATTTGCAACAGGTCAAACTCTCACCTGAAATTTATCCTAATATTTTAAAAAATAAAAAAATTAAAAAAGAATTAATTAACAAAAGAGTAAAAATTTGCACCCAATGCCTTAAAACACTTCAAAAAACTTCAAAAATTCAAATTTAATTGATTTTAAAAATCTCTATCTTAGTAAAAAGCAAAGTTTTTGCTTTTTAAACGAAATAGTTTAAACTTAAATTAACGGGCTGTAGGATAACGGCAGTCCACGCCCTTGGGGTGGGTGCAGTCCGGGTTCAATTCCCGGCAGCCCGACAAAAAATTATTTATTACAGACATCAAAATATAAATCAAAAATATTAATCTGAATAAATTTTAACTTTTATTATTTTTGCAAATTTTAAATAACAATCTAAACTAAACCTTAACTAATCTTATTGTTGATATTCCGCCAACCTTACCCCAAACATCGCCATGCAAAACAATTAATTCCAATCCTCTTTTTATTAAACCTTTTTTAACTAAAAATTCTATTTTTTTATCAATAACATAATGAGTAACCCTGCCGTTTTTAACATTTTTATCAACAAAAGGATAAATTCCAAAATTTAAAGTCAAAAATTCTGCAGATCTTTTATTTGGAGTTATTGCAAATATTGGAGATTTTGGACGGAGTCGGGATAAAAGATGAGCTGATCTCCCTGTTTCTGTAAAAATCAAAAAACAAACATTTTCATGATTAGTTTTTTCTATCATACTAAGATATAAATAATAAGAAGAAAGAATTATTGCTTTTTCCTGCTCTTTAACATTATCAAAAATATGATCATATTTTATAAATTCTATTGAAGAAGCTTTTTCAACTTTTGATAAAGTTTTTTTCATTATTTTTATGGTGTTTATAGGATATTTTCCATTTGCAGTTTCACCAGAAAGCATTGTTGCATCAGTGCCATCAAAAAAAGCATTAGTTATATCAGAAATTTCAGCTCTTGTTGGGTATGGATTGTAAACCATTGATTCAAGCATTTGAGTAGCAGTAATAACTGGTTTTAAAAGCAATCTTGACTCTCTAATTATCTTCTTTTGAAGCAAACCTACTTCTTCTAAAGGAAGTTCTATCCCTAAATCCCCTCTTGCAACCATTATTCCATCGGAAACTTCTATTATTTCCTTTAAATTTTCTATTGCCAAAGCAGTTTCAATTTTAGAAATAATTCTTGCATTGATATTTAACTTATTTAAACTTTTTCTTAAATTTATAACATCTTCTTTTGTCCTTACAAAAGAAAGCGCAACAAAATCAACTCTTATCTTTTGCACTAATTTTATCCCTTCAATATCTTTTTTTGTAAGTAAAGGAAGATTTGCTTTAAGCCCTGGAATTGTTACTGATTTAAAACTTCCCAAAGTTCCTTCGCTTAAAGAAATAAGATAAACATTTTCTTTTTTTCTTTTTACAAAAAATTCAAACTTGCCGTCATCAACTAAAACTTTTTGGCCATCCTTTAATTCTTTTATAATTACTGGATGCGAAAAAGAAACTGCTTTTTTATTTAAAAAGCCTTCTTCTGAAAGCAAAATTTCGTCATTTATTTTCAAACTTAATTCGTTTTGTGGAATTTTAAACCTAATTTCCGGTCCTTGAAGGTCAATTAAAATTCCTATTGTCTTTTTTAATTTATCCGCAACTTTACAAACAAGCTCTATTTTTTCTTTGTGCCAATTTAAATCATTATGTTTAAGATTAAAGCGGAAAATATCTACTCCCTCTTCAATTAATTTTGCAATTTTTTCTTTGCTTTCGCTTGCCGGGCCAATTGTTGCTATAATTTTTGTTAATTTCATATTTTTTAGCTTTATTATTTTTACTGAAATTTTTTATTTTTGCAAATTTTATTTAAAAAATAATAAATTTATAAAAATTTTTTATTAATAATAAATTTTTCTAAATAGAATTTGTTAAAATTAAAAATTAAGATTTAATCTTTTTGTTTTTCTTTAGATTTTTTTAACCATCTATCATAATAATATTCAATTTGATCCATATGCACTTCATCAATATTTTGAAGTTCAGGAAAAACTTTTC
>CAYMYP010000039.1:0-1541 GCA_964394705.1 uncultured Candidatus Saccharibacteria bacterium
AGTTATAAGAGAAGTTGTAAGAAAAATGCTTCCCA
Organism: uncultured Candidatus Saccharibacteria bacterium; assembly: GCA_964394705.1. Classification (GTDB taxonomy): domain Bacteria; phylum Patescibacteriota; class Minisyncoccia; order UBA6257; family 2-01-FULL-56-20; genus CAYMYP01. Next base: position 36 of record CAYMYP010000039.1, read on the forward strand.
AAAATAAATTAAATAGTCGAAGACTTAAAAATCTTATTTTTGAAGATTAATTATTAAAATAAATGTCCACAGATAAAAACAAAAAATATATCGAAGCGGTTGGAAGAAGAAAAACAGCTACAAGTAGAGTAAGAATTTTTGAAGGGGATAAGGGCTTTATTATAAATGATAAACCGCTTCATGATTATTTTAAAATAGAAAGACTTAAAGAAACTGTATTAGCTCCTTTAAAACTTTTAAAAATTGAAAATATTTTTGTTTCAGCAAAAGTAAAAGGTAGCGGAATTGTTGCTCAAGCTGAAGCAATTAGACATGGTCTTTCTCGAGCTTTGGTTAAATATAATCAAGATTTTAGAAAAACATTAAAAACAGTTGGATTTTTGACACGCGATCCAAGAATGGTTGAACGCAAAAAATATGGCCTTAAAAAAGCTCGCCGTGCTCCTCAATGGCAAAAAAGATAATTATTTATTTACTATTTTTAAATGGTATAATAAAAAAATTTTAAGGCTCTAATTATTTTTAGTTTGTTTTTTAATTTTATTTTGTTTAATTTCTTCACGAATTAACGCAAAAAGATTTTTTGTAAAATTAATATTATGTAAGATTAATTCAGTAATTATAGCTTTGTCTTTGTTTTTAATTAATAAATTTAAATTAGGTTCGTATTCTTTGCAAATTTTACAATTACAATTAGTTTCTTCATTTGGGTTTTCATTTTTTAAATCAATTATTTTTTTAGGAGTAAACATAAGACCGTTTTTTGATTTTTTAATAATAAAGCCAAAATCAAAAAGATCAATTCCCAACTCAACTAAATCAATTAAATTTTCAAAAGTAATTAAATTTTTTACATATCTTATTTTTGATTCATTAATGTTTTCTAAATTTAATTTTAAATAATCTTTTATTTGATTATTGTCTAAATTGCTATTTATAAAATTTCCAAATATTATTCCATCAAAATTTAAACTATTTATAAAGCTTGCGCTTTCTTTTGCTAAATCATTAAATAATCCACCACCCAATACTCCAAATACAAGCTGGGGTGATGTTTTTGCTTCTAAAAATCTTAATTGCCAATTATGAGAAAGTGCCATTTTTTCTTTTGTTTGATTGTAATTTTCGGCTAAATTTATTGGTAAATCAAAAGCAGTAATAAAATCAGTTTTTATTTCTTCTTGAATTTTTAAAGATAATTCAGCGTCAAAATAATCTTTTATTCCTTGTTCTGGTTTTTCAAAATATATTCCTGAATTGGTTATTTTAATATTTTTTTCTTTTAATTTTAATAAAGACATACTTCCGGAATTTGAAATTATTGGTCCTTGCCATTTTAAAATATTTTTAATTTCTGGTGTAAAATTAATTCCTTCTTCTCCTAATTTTTCCCAAAGATTTAAGGTATCAATTTCTAAAAATAAATTATTAATTTCTTCTAAGTTTTTTTCTTGATTATTTTTTTTAATAATTAATTCATTTAAATTAAGGTTATTTATTACAAAA
>CAYMYP010000039.1:1551-4543 GCA_964394705.1 uncultured Candidatus Saccharibacteria bacterium
TACCATTATTTGTTTCAATTTTCCCTATGCGCGCATTAGTTTTTTCATCTTTATGAATAATTTGAAACATTTTAAATAGATATTTTTATAAAACTTTTGCTCCTGGTTCAATATTTTTTTCAGGAGAAATTAAAACAATATTCCCATTTTTATCTTCAGCAGCTAAAATCATTCCTTGACTTTCTATTCCTTTAATTATTTTTGATTCCAAATTAGCAACCAGTATAATATTTTTATTAATTAATTCTTCTGGATTATATTTTTCAGCAATTCCTGATACAACTTGTCGCCATTCATTGCCCAAATCAATTTCTAATCTTAAAAGTTTTTCTGACCCTTCAATTTTTTCAGCTGAAATAATTTTCCCAACCCTTAAATCTATTTTTTTAAAATCTTCTATGTTCATGTGGGCGTTCGAGGATTTGAACCTCGGGCCTTCCGCGTGTGAAGCGGACGCTCTGCCACTGAGCTAAACGCCCCGTGTTTATATTTTATAAATATTAAAAAATCCTCGCAAGCGCGAGGATTTTTTAATATTTATTATTGAAGTTCTACCTGCGCTCCTGCTTCTTCTAATTTCTTTTTAATACTTTCAGCCTCTTCTTTTTTAACTCCTTCTTTTACAACTTTTGGAGCTCCTTCTACTAAATCTTTTGCTTCTTTGAGTCCTAAATTAGTTATTTCTCTTACAACTTTTATGACATTTAATTTTTGATCTCCAGCTGATTTAAGCAAAACATTAAATGATGTTTTTTCTTCAGCTGCTACTTGAGCTCCGGCTTGAGTTCCAACAGCTACTGGCTGTGAAGCTGAAATTCCAAATTTTTCTTCTAATGCTTTTACTAATTCTACTAATTCAGCAGTAGATAATGATTCTATTTTTGAAATTAAGTCTTGTAATTTATTATCCATTTTTTATTAAAATTAAATTTTAATTTTGCGACCTTTTTGCTTTTTCATTTAAAATATACATTAATCCGCGAATAGGGGATATAAACATTCCCAAAAGCTGCCCCAAAGCAACTTCTTTTGGAGGCAATTTGCCAATAAAAATTACTTCTTCTTTTTTTAGGTTTTTGTTTGCTGAAATATTAAATCCTTCTAAAATTTTTTCATCTGCAGAATTTATTATTTTTTCTTTTTCTACTTCTTTTAAAAATTTATAAGTTAACTGAATTATTTTTTCTAAATTATTAGCGAATACTATGCCAAATGATTTTTTAATATCTTTTAAATTTAAATTAATTTTATTTTTTTCTAATCCGAGATTAAAAATCCTTTTTTTAATAACTAATAATATAGATGAATTTTGTTTTAATTCTTCTCTTAATTTATTTAAAAGTTTTGTCGGTAGCCCCGAAATATCAATAAAAAATATTCCTTCTGATTTTTCTAATAATTCTTGAGCATTTTGCAGCTCTTTTTCTTTTTTTTGTTTTGTTTTCATTTTTTTAGAAACAAAAAACGGCCTTTAAAGACCGCAAAAGCAAAAAACTTTTATCCCTCGGCAGGACTTATTTTTATGCCTGCGGTCTTTGGGTATTTATATTTTATAAATTTAATTTATTTTTATATTTTTGTCAAGTTTAATTTTGTTAATAATCATTAAAATAACTATTAAAGCAAAAGCAGTGAAACTCATCAGTGGTATAGTAATATACCCAAAATTCATTGTAAATTTTTCCGCACAATCAATAGAATATCCAATAGTTGAACAATTTATAAACTTTGGTATAACTCCAATTTGAAGTAAATAATGATATAAAGCTATTATTCCGCCAATAATGCTTAATGCTAAATGATAATCAACTGTATTTTTTTCGTTTTTCCATAAGGCTATAAAAAATAAAATTACTTGCGGATACATTAAAATTCTTTGATACCAACATAAAATACAAGGAGTAAATTTTGCAATTTCGGAATAAAATAAACTACCACTGGTAGCAATTAAAGCCACAATAAAAGCAATTAAATAAGAATTATTTTGAAGAAGATTTAAAATATTAAAAAATTTTTTCTTAAAAATAATAAAAATTAAAAATAAAATAATTAGTACTTGCGCTGAAATCGTTAAAATTGAAAGTAGTTGATTGATAAAATATATTTTTTCGCTCATATTTTTATTTTATAATATTTTCAATAATATTTATAAATTCATCATAACTGCGGGGTTGAATTTGTTGGTTGTTTAAAAAAAATGTTGGCGTGGCATTTACTCCTATCGCATTTCCGCTTTTAATATCGTTATTTATTTTTTCTTTTCCTGTTTGATTTTGAAGATCATTTTTAAATTGTTCTATATTTAAATTTAGAGCATTAGCATATTTTATAAAAATATCGTTAGGATTAAATACATTAGCCCATTCGTTTTGGTTTTTAAAAAGCATATCGCTAAATTCCCAAAATTTCCCTTGATTATAAGCAGCTTCAGCAGCGATTGCGGCTTTCATAGCGTTTGAATGAATAGTGGTTAGGGGGAAGTGTCTTACCACAAATTTCATTTTATCTTTATATTTTTCATAAATTTGATTTATTAAAGGATGATAGGCTGCGCAAGCTGGGCATTGGAAATCAAGATACTCTATTAAAGTTGTTGTTGCATTTAAATTTCCTTTTATTCTTTCATCAGCGCCCAAAGAAATATTTGTTTGTATTGGCGGTTGCTTAGCTAAATTGTATAATCCCCAAAAAGATAAAAGTATCAAAATAATAATTGTAAACCTTAAAATATTTTTTTTAAAAAAATTTTTTAATATAGCTGCTCTTTTTTGTTTTTCTCTTTCCTGTTTGCGCAATAATCTTTTTTCTTGTTTGTTATTCATTTTATTTTTTAATGAGCCGAGACCGGGGATCGAACCCGGGACCTCATCCTTACCATGGATGCGCTCTACCAACTGAGCTATCTCGGCAAATATACTTTATTTTTATCTAGTAAGAACAGTTTGTCAAACAAAAATTTAAAAACTAATATTTAAAAGTGTTATAAATAGCT
>CAYMYP010000040.1:0-1720 GCA_964394705.1 uncultured Candidatus Saccharibacteria bacterium
GTTTATCCATATTTTAATTATAGAAGATTTTTTTAATTTTTAAAAAGCTTTTTTTTATTTTTGGATGACCTTTTGATGATTTTGTCATTATTATAATTATAAAAAATTTTAGAAAACAAGCAAGATAGTGGATATTAGCCATCAAATCCTTAAAAATTTATGGTCATCACAAAACCAAAGGTCTTGCAATAGCCCAAAATTAGAATATTTTGACTAATAATTTTTAAGGCAAAAAAACATTATAACAATTTTAATTCTTAAATTTTGCATTTTAATTTATTTATTTTATTATATTAATAATGAATTCCCAAATTGTAAATTTTTTAAATATTGCAACTGGCGTAACTTTATTTATTGTAATTATAGTATTTATTATTTTAAGCATTATTTTAAATTATCATTGGAATAATTATGAAATAAGCATAAAAAGAACAAATCATATTAAAAAAATTTATTTTGTTGTTTCAATTATTTTAATTTTAATAATGCTAGTTTTATTTTTAAGTTTTAAAATTTAAAAATGATTACACTTTTTAAAGATGAAAATATAGTTTTAATTCAAAGAAGGCATTGGTTTCCTTTTGTGGGTCAAATCATACCTTTTATAATTTTAGCAATTTTACCCTTTATAATTTTTGCCTTTGTGGAGAAATTGCCTACCCCACTTAAAAATTCAATTATTGCCTATTCTAATTATTATTTTTTCTTTGTTTTTGTGTTTTTATTTATTATTTGGCTTTTTATAATTATTTTTTGGACAGATTATTATTTAGATGTGTTAATTATTACCAACAAAAGAATAATTGATATAGAACAGCTTAATCTTTTTAACCGAGACGAAGCTGAAATGAATTTTGATGCGATTGAAGACATAAAAGTAGAAATCATTGGATTTTTAGAATCATTTTTTAAATTTGGAAATATTTATATTCAAAGCGCCGGAGAAGGAAGAGAATTTATAATTAAAGATATACCAAACCCTGATAAAATAAAAAATATTATTGCCGAACAAAAAATAAATTTTAAAACGAATTTATCAAATAATGCAAACCCAACAAATTCAACTCCAACAACAAACAATTCTAATTCGTAAAATTAACCCTTTTCAACTCTTTCTACATACTCACCAGTTTCAGTGTTTACTTTAATTATGTCTCCAGTTTCAATGAAAAACGGCACATCAACTTTTGCGCCAGTTTCAATTACCACCTGTTTCCCACCGCCTGAAGCAGTATTGCCTTTAATTGCTGGTGGAGCCTCAATCACTTTAAAATCCATTTTAATTGGCAAACTAATTTTAATCACCTTACTATTAAAATAAAAAGCAGTAACAACAGTATTTGGTTTTAAAAATTTAATAGCATCACCCAAAACATCTTCTTTTATAAAAAATCTTTCTTTAGGATTATCTTTAATATGAAACCAATATTCGCCTTTTCGATTATAAATAAAAATAGCTTCCTTTTTTATTATTTCAGCTTCTTCTATCTCATCGCTTGGCTGAAAATTTTTATCAATAACTTTTCCATTAATTAAGTTTTTTAATTTTGTCTGCATAACTGCTTTTCTTTGTTGCATTCGCAAAAACCCTGCTTCAAACACCTCATAAGGCTCGCCACCAAAAACAATAATCATTCCCTTTTTTAAATCTGTATAATTTAAAGCCATAGAAATATTATATACAAAAAAATTTATAAAAAATCAATTAATTTTAAATTTT
>CAYMYP010000040.1:1747-3776 GCA_964394705.1 uncultured Candidatus Saccharibacteria bacterium
AAAATAATTATGAAAAGAAATAAAAATTTAAAAGAATTAGGAGGAAAAATTGAAAAAATTAAAATTCCAGACAAAGATATTATAAATTGGTATAAAACATTACATAAAGAAAATTTCTCTCTTGAAGAAATAGATTTCATTTTAAAATCAGCAAATAAAACTTATAAAAAACAAAAATTAAGTTTAGAAGAAAAAATAACCAATCAAGTTTTTTATAATATTATTAAACATTTTAATAAAAAATTTTATTTTGCATCCTATGACAAAAAATTTAATTATGGCAAAAATTATTAAAGAATCAAAAAATAGATGCCGAAAGCAAAAAAGTAATTTTGAAACATTAATTAAAAATTTAACTGATTCAATAATTAAACAAATAAAAAAGGATTACAAATTTAACTGAAAATTAATATCTTAAACAATAGCTCCACAATAGGCAAAATTAAGTTAAAGCCAAAAAATAAAAATAAAATTAACAAAATTATTCCATTTTTTTCTAAAAATAAAATTAATTTATAAGACCAACTTTTGTTTTGAGGCAAAATTCCAAATAAAACTTTTGAACCATCAAGCGGCGGAATTGGAACTAAATTAAAAACAGCAAGTAAAATATTTGTTAAAACAATAACTTGTAAAAGAAAAATTAATTGTTCACTTAAACCAAAAAAATTAAAAATATAAATAAAAAAAGCAAAAATAATTGCAATTAAAAAATTAGAAAGTGGGCCCGCCATAGCAATTAAAGCGCCGCCTCTTAAAGGATTTTTTAAATTTAGTGGATTATAAGGGACTGGTTTTGCCCAACCTAAAACAAATGTGCCGCCGCTTATAAAATACAAAAAAAGTGGGAAAAGAAACGAACCAAAAAAATAAATCCAAGTGTTTAAAAGGATTTAAAGTAAGTCTTCCAGCAAGCTTGGCAGTAGGATCTCCTAATTTTTGCGCCATAAGACCATGAGAAATTTCATGAATTATAACTGAAAAAATTAAAACAAAAATTTGATAAAAAACAAACATATAAAAATATTACAACAAAATTTTACAAAAAAAAAGTTTAAATATAATATAAAATTATGCCTCTGTGGTGAAATGGATATCACGCGTGGCTTCGGACCACGAGTTCCGGGTTCAAATCCTGGCAGAGGCGCAAATTAATTATAATCTCCAAAAATTTTTCCTCTTAAAGATCTTAATTCATTTAAAGCCTTTTCTGCCTCACCGGGTTTAAATGGCTTAGAATGCCATAAGTAATCATATTCCATAAAACTAACTCCTTTACCAGGAATAGTATGCGCAATAATTACAGTCGGCTTTTCAAAAATTGCATGCGCTTCATAAATCGCAGAGGCAATTTGTGAAATATCATGGCCATTAATTTCAATAACGTGCCACCCAAAAGATTCATATTTTTCTCTTAATGGTTCAAGCGGAATTACATTTTCAGTAAATCCATCTATTTGAATATTGTTTCTGTCAATAATTGCAGTAATATTTGACAACCTATATTTAGAAGCAAACATCACTGCTTCCCAAATATTTCCCTCCTGCTGTTCTCCATCAGACATTAAACAATAAATTCTATATTTCTTTTTATCTAATCTTGCAGCCAAAGCAATGCCACAAGCCTGCGAAAGACCTGAACCAAGCGGACCAGAAGTAGTTTCAATTCCAGGCAAAATTCCACGATGCGGATGACCTTGAAGCCTAGAATTTAATTTTCTTAAAGTATTTAATTCTTCTAAAGGAAAATATCCTGCGCGAGCCAAAGCAGCATAAAGTACTGGACAAATATGGCCATTAGACAAAACCACTCTGTCTCGATCCGGCCAATTTGAATCTTTGGGATTATGTTTTAAAATATGAAAATATAAAGTTGCAAAAATTTCAGCCATTCCTAAGGAACCTGCAATATGTCCAGAGCCAGCTTTACTTACCATTGAAATTACATCCTCTCTTAATTTGTTTGCTAAATCTTCTAAATATTTTATTTTTTTATCATCTAACATTTATTTAATTGCTGCTAAAAAAT
>CAYMYP010000040.1:3810-4384 GCA_964394705.1 uncultured Candidatus Saccharibacteria bacterium
CAACTCTTTTATTTTGATATTTTAAATAATAAGCATGCTCCCATACATCTAATCCTAAAATAGGAATATCTCCTCCTAAATAGGGACTATCCTGATTTAGCATTGAATAAATTTTTAAATTTTTATTTTTATCAACCACAAGCCATGCCCAACCACTACCAAAATGATTTTTAGCAGCTTCGCTAAATTGATTTTTAAAATTTTCAAATGAGCCAAACGATAAATTAATTTGCTCGCTTAATTTTGGAAAAGGCATTCCATTATTATGCTCTTTACTGTTTTCAGGCGTCAAAATTTCCCAAAACAAATTATGATTAGAATGCCCTCCGCCATGATTTCTTACAATCATCCTAATATCTTCTGGAATAGAATTAATGCTTGCAAGCAAGACTTCAACACTATAATTTTCAAATTCTTTATATTTTCCAATTGCTTTGTTTAAATTATCAATATAAGCTTGATGATGCTTGGTATGATGAATCTCCATTGTTTTTGTATCAATATAAGGTTCTAAAGCGTCATAGCTATATTTTAATTGTGGCAATGTATACATTTTTGTAATAAAAATTAACGA
>CAYMYP010000041.1:0-4193 GCA_964394705.1 uncultured Candidatus Saccharibacteria bacterium
ATATCTAATTCCGTCAAATCTTGCTAAATTTGAGCTTACTTCTGCTGGCATAATAATATAATAAGTGGATAAAGCGTATTTAGTATGCGGTAATGAAATTTCTTTAAATTTTAATCCTAATTTTTTTAGATTATCAATTGCAAGATTCATGTTTTTTTGAGTGTCTGCGTCTAATCCTTCAATAAAATATTCTTTAGGAATGCCAATGGTTAAACTTTTTATATAATCAATATCAGGATTTAAAATTTCTTTACAAAAATTTTCATCTAAATTAATACTTGTTGCGTCAAATTCATCTTTGCCACAAATTGCTGCAAATAAGATTGCAGCATCTTCTACTGTTTTAGTAATGGGGCCAATTTGATCCAAACTTGACGCCATTGCAATTAAACCAAATCTTGATACTGCGCCATAAGTTGGTTTTAAGCCAACAACACCACAAAAACTTGCAGGTTGCCTAATCGAGCCACCGGTATCTGATCCTAATGCAGCTATTGCCATATGTCCTGCTACAGCAGCTGCTGAACCTCCTGATGAGCCACCTGGAACTCTTTTTGTGTCTAATGGATTTTTTGTAATTTTAAATGCAGAATTTTCAGTTGATGACCCCATTGCAAATTCATCTAAATTTGTTTTTCCTAAAAATATAGCTCCTTTTTCTTTTAATTTTTTAATAACAGCAGCATCATAACTTGCAATATAATTTTCTAAAATTTTTGAAGCAGCAGTTGCGGGTAACCCATCAATTAAAATATTGTCTTTAATTGCAAGTGGAACTCCAGCTAAAATATTAATTTCTTCACCGCGAGCAATTTTTAAATCAATTTCTTCTGCTTGTTTTATTGCATTTTCTTCATTTAAACTTAAATAAGCGCCAATTTCTTGGTCTTTTTCTTTAATATGATTAAAAAATGCTTGAACTATATCAAGCGCTTTAAATTTTTTATTGATTAATCCTTCATTAAATTTTTTGATAGTTAAATGATGAAGTGGTGTCATATTTTATAAAACTTTTGGAACTTTTAAAAACTCATTTTCTTCTTCTGGAAAAGATTTTTTCCCTTTATTTTGATAAGGGTTTTGTGCTTCATCTTTTCGAAAAACATTTTTAGATTGGGCAGCGCTAATTTCTGGAGGTATTTGTGATGTATCTAATTTTTGAATATTTGCAAAATAATTAAGTATTTTTTCTAGATCTTCAATTAATTCCTTTTCTTCAGTAGTTGTAAGTTCAATTCTGGCTAATTGCGCTAAGTGTTTAATTTTATAATCATTAATTTTGCTCATAAAAATATGATATAAACTTTAATTTAATTTAGCAAGTTTAAAAACCTACTTCAATATTTGCAAATTTATGACAATAATTATTACTTGAATTTAAGATTAAATTTTTGTAAAATTATTTACTATGGATAAAAAAGATTATAAAAAAGATTATTACGAAATCTTAGGAGTTTCTCGTAACGCTTCTGAAGAAGAAATAAAAAAAGCTTATAGAAAACTTGCGCATAAATACCATCCTGATAAAGCTGGTGGAGACGAAAAAAAATTTAAAGAAATCAATGAGGCTTATCAAGTACTTTCAGACAAACAAAAAAGAGAATTTTATGATAAATATGGATCTGCAGAACCATTTGCAACTGGCTTTGGCACTAGCCAACAAGGGTGGGATTTTTCTAATTTTGATTTTGGAAATATTTGGCAGGATTTTGGAGATTTAAGTGATATTTTTGAAACATTTTTCGGTGGAGGATTTAATAAAAAAAGACCTGTTTATGAAAGAGGATCTGATTTGGAAATCAATTTAGAAATAACATTAGAGGAAGCTTTTGAGGGAATTACAAAAGAAATAGAAATTAAAACATTTTTAACATGTGATGTTTGTGGAGGAAAAGGTGGAAATCCAAATAGTGGGCTTAAAACTTGCACAACTTGTAATGGCAGAGGTGAAATTAGAGAAAATCAAAGAACATTTTTTGGGACATTTTCGCAAATTAAAATTTGTCCGGTATGTAAAGGTAAAGGAAATGTTCCGGTAGATCTTTGTCCAAAATGTAAGGGCAGCGGAAGAATTCCTGGAGAGCGTAAAGTAAAAATAGAAATTTTGCCAGGAGTTTCTAACGGTCAAATTATAAAAATTAAAGGAATGGGTGAGGCTGGAGAAAGAGGAAGTAGTAATGGTGATTTATATGTTAGAATTAAAATTAAGCCGCATCCTATTTTTGAGCGCCAAGGAGATGATTTAATTGTGCGCAAAGAATTAAATATAATTGATTTGCTTTTAGGCAAAAAAATTGAAATACCAACTATTTCCGGCGGAAAACTTCATATTGAAATACCAGCGCATTTTAATTTAAAAGAAAAATTAATAATACCGGGTGAAGGTATGCCTAAAATGCATAGTTATCAGAGAGGAAATTTGTTAGTTGATTTTATTATAAAATCTCCTAAAAAATTAAGCGGAAAAGCGCGCAAGATTTTAGAAGAAGAATTTGGGAATTAATTTATGAGATTAGCTTTATATCGTAAATATCGTCCAAAAAGTTTTGAAGATATTTTAGGCCAAGAAGATAACATTTTGATTTTAAAAAATGCTGCTATTCAAAATAAAATTGCTCATGCTTATATTTTTTATGGATCGCGAGGAACTGGCAAAACTACAACTGCAAGAATTTTAGCAAAAGTTTTAAACTGCGAAAAGAGATGGGATGATGAAGAATTTAGGAAACTTGGAGTCCCTTGTAATGAATGCGGCTCGTGTGTTGCTATTGATAATAATTCTTCTATGGATGTTGTAGAAATTGATGCGGCTTCAAACAGAGGAATTGATGAGATAAGAAATTTAAAAGAAAATATTGCAATTAGGCCTTCTGGCGGAAAATTTAAGGTTTATATTATTGATGAAGTGCATATGCTTACCGGACCTGCTTTTAATGCTTTGCTTAAAACATTAGAAGAACCTCCTGAGCATGTTGTTTTTGTATTAGCTACTACTGAATATGAAAAATTGCCTCCAACAATTACTTCACGCGCTCAAAGATTTTTGTTTAAAAAGCTTCCCACTTTAAAAATATTAGAAAAATTAAATGATATTGTAAAAAAAGAAAAGATTAATATTGATAATGACGCTCTAGAACTTGTTGCAATTTCTGGAGAAGGGAGCGTAAGAGACGCGGAATCAATTTTAGACCAACTTTCTTCAATTCCTCAAAAAATAACTTTAGAAGTTGTTGAAAAATTAATTGGCAGAGTTAGTTTAAAAATAGTTGCTGATTTTTTAAATTTAATTTTAAAAAATGATATTACTGGTGCAATAAATTATATTAGAAAATTAGACGAAGAAGGATATAATGTTGCGCAATTTACCAAAGATTTAATTCATTATTTAAGAAGAGTGCTTTCTTTAAAATTTAATCCAGATTTAGTTGAAATTTTTAAAAATGATTTTACTGATGAAGAACTTAAAAAAATTAAAGAATTTGCTTTGCAAATTGATGCGCAAAAATTTATTCCTTTTATAAAATCCTTAATTAGAGCTTATTCTGAAATTAGGTATAGTCCTTTTGGTTTTATTCCTTTAGAAATAGCAATTATTGAGTTTTTAAAAAATAATTAAATTTTGCACTGATTCAATACTTCTAAAATTTCTTTTAATTTTAAAGTAGCTACACCAACATATTTATCTGCTCCGCCATAATAAATAAAAATTTTATCTTTTAAAATAATATTTCCAATTGGGAAAACTACATTATTAACAAGTCCAATTTTTTCATAATCTTTTTCAGGTTCAAGCAGAGGATAATCAGTGCGAGCAATAATTTTTGTAGGATCATTTAGTTTAGCAAGTACCGCGCCAACCTTATAAATTTTTTCCTGTCCAAATCCATGATAGAAAACAAGCCAACCTTTTTTTGTTTTTAAAGGAGGCCCGGCAAGCCCCACTTTTTCGCTATCCCAATAACCTGGACGTGGTTTAAGCCACCTATATTCTTCTAAGAATTGTTTACCATCAAAATTTAAATTTTTGTGAAATGATAAATCAATATCTTTTCCAACTCTATGAATAATAACATAATTACCATTTATTTTTTCTGGGAAAATTGCAGCATCTTTATCATCAATATCAGGAGGAGAAATTAAAACTGGTTCAGTCCACTTATTCCAATTTTTGTTTAAAAAATCTTTTACTGATA
>CAYMYP010000042.1:0-4038 GCA_964394705.1 uncultured Candidatus Saccharibacteria bacterium
CAATAAATTTATTTAAAGAAATAAAATTAGAATTTGATTCATTTGAATTTGAAAATAAAATTCTTACAAAAATAATTTTTCCTGAATTTAAAACTAGTAATGCCGCAATAATTATACACCCCTTAAAACATAGAATTATTTTAATTATATTTAGCAACAATCTTATTCATCTCTCAGAAATACTAAATTTTGGATATGAAGATTTAAAATCAAGTGACAAATTATTAATAAATAAGTTTATGGAAAAAATTGCAAATTTAATGGCATTTTATAAAAACAAAGTTTTTCATGAACATAAAGCCTCACATATAATTAATAAAATTTATTTAACAATAAATCATTTATCAGATGAATTAATAGATCTTATATCTTTAAATACACATATTCATGTTGAAACTTTTGAAATTTTTAAAAATTTAGATAATTTAAATATTAAAAACCAAAATGCAAAAAATATAATTCAGGAAAATTTAGAGGAATTTATGACATTAATTCAGTTATTTATAGAAAGTCAAAAAAAACAGCAACAAAATTAAATATAATATTTATTTTTAAGAGATTCTTCAACCTCCGCTTCAAATTCTTCTTTTATTTTTTTAGATCTATCAGAAATTTTTTTAAGCTCTTGATCTGTTAATTTGTTAAGTTCTTCAACTCTCTTTTTTAAATATCTTTTATTATTTAATTTAGGATTTTCTAAAATTTCTTCTAACAGAATATTTAAAATAAATCCTACTCTTGGCCCTGGTTTTATTTTTAATAAATCTATTATTTCATTGCCATTTATTTTAAGCATTTTTAAAGAAATTGGGTCTTTTTTTACTTTTTCTATCATAAAAAGCAAATGCCTTAATTTATATGGCACAGCTTTTGGAACTCCTGATCCAATTCTATCTGCTTCGCGTAACTTAATTAAATCATCAATATTTTCCTCACCAACTCTTTTTATAAACCTTCTTACTCCAGCTTCAGTTACCTCACCAACATTATAATAAAACATATGATACCTTACTAAATGACTTACCTTATTTATTATTTCTTTAGGAAAACAAAGTCTTTCTAGAATTTTTTTAGCCATTTTTGCTCCTAAATATTCATGAGCAAAAAAAGTTGCATTTTCTCCTTCTCCTTTTTTTGTTATGGGCTTTGCAATATCATGAAATAATGCTGCAAGCCTAATTTCTAAAGAATAACCTTTTTTAGCTGCATAATCTAAAGATTTAATAGAATGTTCAAAAATATTATAAATATGATGTTTATTTTGAGATATGCCAATCCCTTGTCTTAATTCCGGAATAATATATTCTAAAAGCCCAAGTTCTTCTAAAAGTAAAATTCCTTGCGCTGCATCGCGTGATAAAATAATTTTTACAAATTCATCCCTAATTCGTTCTTTTGAAATTTTTTGAAGCAAAGAAGCATTTTTTAAAATTGCATTATAAGTATTTTTTTCAATTTTCCATTTACCAAAATTTTCATAAGAATTTAATTCTGTGGCAATTCTTGGGGCGCGTAAAAGCCGCAAAGCATCCTCTTTAAATCTTTCTTCTGGATTGCCAACACATTTGATAATTTTAGAATTTAAATCATCAATTCCAAAAAATGGATCAACTATTTCATAATCTTCTTTTTTTAAAAAAATATCACTACTTTCTTTTTGTTTTCTATTAAAAATTGATGCTTTAATTTTTAAAGCAATAGCATTAATAGTAAAATCGCGTCTAGATAAATCTTCTTTTATTGTTTTTGCAAATTCAATTTTATCAGGATGTCTTGCATCGCTATATTTACCTTCACTCCTAAAAGTTGTAACTTCAACAACTTTTAAAGATTCTTTTTGCGAATTAGTTTTAACTCTTACTGTGCCAAATTCATTTTCATAAATAGCATCAGGAAATATTTTTAAAATTTCATCCGGAGTTGCCTCAGTTGCAATATCCCAATCTTTTGGGTTTCTTTCTAAAAATAAATCCCTGACGCAACCTCCAACTAAATAAGAATCATATTGAGCTTTAAAAAGCTTTTTTAAAATAGAAAAAACTTCCGCAGGCAAAATCATAACCTAATTTTACAGCAAAAATAGTTATAAAACAAAATGTTTTAAACTTTTGTTGCTTCAAGCAAATTCTTTTTTTCTTCAGCAATAATATTTAAAAGAATTTCTTGATTATTTGGAACTTTGGTATTTAAAAACTTTTCAAATTCTTCACTTGCTCCTCTTGCTAACATATCTTCTAAAGCATCAACATCTTCATCTCCTAATAAATTTGTTAATTCATTAATAAATCTAATATAAATTACATCAGCTAATTTTGATAAAATATTAAATCTGGCTTCATCAGAAATTTCATCAAGTTGTAATTCGTCAAATAAATTTGCTTCTAAATATTTTTTAATTTCTTCTGGTGTCAAAGGCATATTATTTTATTAAAACAACGACCTTTTAAATTTTTGAACCGCCTTGCATCATTGACCAAATAACTCTAAATGGAGGATCTCCGCCAGTTGTTTTTCTCCAAGCTTCAATTAATTTAGTAGCATCTCCAACTTCAACTTTTGGACCTAATACTGCTTTAAATACTTTATTTACAGAATCGTAAGCAAGATTCAACTGCTCATTTGGTTTTAAAGCTCTTACCCAATGTGCTTGTGGTAATGGTAGTTCGTTACCAGAAATAGGATCAATAACTTTAGAGTTGCTCCAGGCAGTAGCAAATTCCTCTTGAGAAAGCCCTAAATGTTCTTTTAGCCAATTTGCTGCCCCCCAAAACCCATCACGACCCACTACCGCAGGCATTCCAGCACTTTTTAATGCTTCTTGATTTAGTTGTTTAATAACTTCTGGCGCTGATTCTGGCGAAATAAATCCTTTTACGCCAGCTGCAGCACCAATTCCTTCTTTTGCGCCTCCAGCACCTGCCCCACCAATAACAGCTTCTTGCGTAGCTGATTTTGATGAGCCAA
Organism: uncultured Candidatus Saccharibacteria bacterium; assembly: GCA_964394705.1. Taxonomy (GTDB): domain Bacteria; phylum Patescibacteriota; class Minisyncoccia; order UBA6257; family 2-01-FULL-56-20; genus CAYMYP01. The sequence goes on from CAYMYP010000042.1 coordinate 2,965, forward strand.
AAAACGCATGATAAATATTATCCGGATTTGCAGCTATGCCGCCAATTAATGCAGAAATTAAAGTCCATCTTCGTCTTGATTTATCGTTTTTTGATCTAATGTTTTCACGCTCTCTTAAAACATCTTCTAATCTTTGATCTAATCTTCTTGCTGTATTAAGATAAGCCTCATAAGAAGTAAGCGGTTTTTCTGGGTTAGAAATAATAGAAGCTATTTCCTCTCTAATTTGATTAACTTGTCTAGCAGTAGCTTCGTCTAATTGTCTTCTTTCCCTCCCACCGATTACTCTATCGCCAATGTTTTTAAGCCCGCCACCAATAACTGCGCCGCCAAAAAATCTTCTTGCTGCATAAGCTGTGCCAATTCCTATGGCCGCAAACCCAACTCCACCAGCAGCCGCCAATGTTCCTGCTCCAACCCCAGCAACTACAGCGCCAATAGTTGCTCTTCTTGCCATCGAAAGTCCTCTATACCTATTCCAAAGCCTCCCCCAAAATCCAGCATTTCTTTGTCCTTCTTCTATTCTAATATTTAACTCTTGTTGCGCTAAGTCTTCTTCTCTTGCTAAAACATCATAAGCAATAATTCCAATAATTTCTCTATTAATTTCATTTCTTTCAGCATTGTTTTGTAAAATATTTATTTTTATCTTTTATTCTTTCAGCATTGAAAATATTTTCAGCTTCTTGTCTAATCTGTCTTTGCGCGCCTTCTTCAACCATATCATCGCTCCAATCAGGGTGTTCGGCTCTAATCCTTCCTCTAATTATATCTCCTTTTTGTTGATTAATCGTATTGAACAAATAATCCCTTTTACATCTAATTCTATCAAAATATACAGCAATTTTATATTCATCTAAGGCTCTATTTCTCAAGCGCCTTGCATTTTCTAATAATAGATTGGTTTGTCTTAAATTACCTTCTAAAATCAATCTTTGATTAGGATCATTTTGATTTCTTATTTGATATTCTAAAATAACGCGCGCTCTAAATAATCTTAAATACTCACCGGTAGCTCTTTGCAAATTAGTTAATGCCTCTTCAACTGTTAAAACTCTGCGTTCAATTTCTTCT
>CAYMYP010000043.1:0-430 GCA_964394705.1 uncultured Candidatus Saccharibacteria bacterium
TTTTTGCTTTTAAAGAAGCTTATAAGTTAAAATTGAATTGTTTTATAATTGCATCCGGCGGAGTTTTATTAGATTTAGCTAAAAAATATAAACTTCCTTATATTGAAATTCCAGAAAAAAATATTCCGCCCCGGCTTTCTTTGGGTTATCAAATAATTGCAATTTTAAAAGCTTTAGGTCAGCAAAAATATATAAACGAAATTAAGACAATAAGCAAAAAAATTAATTTTAATTTTTTAGAAAATTATGGCAAAAAATTAGCAATTGAAATTAAAAACTATATTCCTTTAATTTATGCTTCAATTAAAAACGAAGCTTTAGCTTATACTTGGAAAATTAAATTTAATGAAACTTCAAAAATTCCAGCCTTTTATAATGTTTTTTCAGAATTAAATCATAATGAAATGCAAGGATTTGATACAAATGATTT
>CAYMYP010000043.1:460-3848 GCA_964394705.1 uncultured Candidatus Saccharibacteria bacterium
TTATGACAATTATGATTTCCAAAAAATTAAAAAAAGAATGCTTTTAACTCAAAAAATTTATGAGATTAAAAAAATAAAAACAAAAATAATTAAATTAAAAGAAAAAAATATTTGGCTTAAAATATTTAATAATTTGATTTTAGGAGATTTTGTTTCTTATTATTTAGCAAAAGTTTATCAAAATTTTACAAGCGAAGTGCCATTAATTGAAGATTTTAAAAAAAGATTATAAAAATGGCATTTAGCAAAAAAGATCTTAAAAAAATTGATGAATTTATTTGGGAAATAGATAAAGATTTTAAAGCTGAAATGAGGGTTCCGGCGCGTGTTTTTGCTTGATGAGATTTTAAAAGATAATTCTATTAATCAATTAGTAAATGTTGCTTCACTTCCAGGAATTCAAAAATATGCTTTAGCAATGCCTGATGCTCACGAAGGATATGGTTTTTGTGTAGGCGCAGTTGCTGGTTTTGATTTGCAGGATGGCATTATTTCTCCTGGAGGAATTGGTTACGATATTAATTGCGGTGTCCGACTTTTAATTTCTGATTTAAATTATGATGAAATTAAAAATTTAATTTCTAAATTAACTCAAGAAATTTATAAAGAAGTGCCTTCTGGTGTTGGCCGTGGAGGAAGATTAAATTTAAACAATCAAGAATTAAATAGAGTTTTAGAAGGAGGAGCAAAAAGAGTTATAGAAATGGGATATGGAGATGAAAATGATTTAAAAAATATTGAATCAAATGGAGTTTTAGATGAAGCAGATTCTCAATATGTTTCAGATACTGCTAAAGCTAGAGGCAAAGATCAATTAGGGACAATTGGCGCTGGAAATCATTTTGTTGAAATTGATAAAGTTGAAAAAATTTTTGATGAAGACATTGCAAAACAATTAGGGCTTTTTGAAAATCAAATTTGTATTTTAATTCATACTGGTTCAAGGGGCTTGGGACACCAAATTGCAACAGATTATATTCGTAAAATGCTTCAAGCAGAGTCTAAATATAAAATTAATTTGCCGGATAAAGAACTTGCTTGTGCTCCTTATTTTTCAGAAGAAGGACAAAATTACTGGTCTGCAATGTGTTCTGCAGCAAATTTTGCTTGGGCAAATAGAGAACTTATTAGTTGGGAAGTGCGTCGTGCTTGGAAAAATGTTTTAGGGAACAAAAGCGCAAAACAACTTAAAATTTTATACGATGTAGCTCATAACATTGCAAAAATTGAAGAATACGAAATAAACGGAATCAATAGAAAATTAATTATCCATAGAAAAGGCGCAACCCGAGCTTTTCCTAATCAGCCAGTTTTAATTCCAGGGAGTATGGGTACCTGTTCTTATGTTTTAATTGGGCAAAATAATTCTTTAAAAGAATCATTTGGTTCGACTTGCCATGGCGCAGGCAGAAGAATGTCGCGAACTTTAGCTAAAAAACGTATTCGCGGATCTGAACTTAAAAAGGAATTAGAGAATAGGGGAATTAGTATAAGTTGCGGATCAATGTCTGGGCTTGCTGAAGAAGCTCCAGAAGCTTATAAAGATGTAAGCGAAGTAGTAGAAGTTGTAGATAGCTTAAAAATTGCTAAAAAAATAGCAAAACTAAAACCCGTAGGCGTTATAAAAGGATAACTTTATTTTTTTAAAAATTTATGCTATAATATATATGTCGCCCAAGAATGTGCACCTCTTTTTTAATTTCCCACAAAAAGAGGCGACGGTCCAATATAGCTTAACCGTTTGGTAAGCACATTTATTGGGCGACACCGTCGCCTCTTTTTGTTTTTAAAATAAAATTATAAAATATATAAAAGGTCAATTTTTTTAAAAAAATATGGGAACCAAAAATCAAAATTCTATTTGGTCGGAATTTACAAAAAAATATTCTCTTCAAAAAACATTAAGGTTTGAATTAGAGCCAGTCGGCAAAACAGAAGAATTTTTAAAACAAAATAAAGTTTTTGAAAAAGACAATACAATTTATGATAGTTATAATCAAGCAAAATTTTACTTTGATGTTTTGCATCAAAAATTTATTAATTCGGCTCTTTCTTCAGATAAAGTAAAAAATTTAGACTTTTCCGGTTTGGCAGAATTTTTAATACAGAAGAAAAATGATATTTCTTTTTTGCGCAAACAACTTAATGAAGCAAGAAAAGCAGAGAATAAAACAGGAGGTTTTGAGAATAAAATTTATGATTTAGAAAAAAATATAATTAAACAAAAGAGAGAATTTTATAAAAAATTTCGTGATATTCTAGATAGCGAGGCAGAAAAATGGAAAAAAAGTTATATTGGTAAAAAATTAGAAAGTGGTAAGGTTATTAAATTTGGAAAAAAAGATAACGAAAAAGATGAAAAGAAAAACGAAAAAGGGGTTGGTTTTCTTACTTCTGCTAAAGTTCTGCAAATTTTAAAATATGAATTTCCAAAATCAAAAGAACAAGAATGTATTGCTAAAGGATGGCCTAGTTTGTTTGTAGAAGAAAAAGAAAATCCTCCACAAAAGCGATATATTTTTGATAGTTTTGACAAATTTTCTGGCTATCTTGCTAAGTTCCAAGAGGCAAGAAAAAATATTTATTCTGCTGATGGTATTTCTAGTGCTCTTGCTACCCGCATTGTCGGCAATTTTGAGATATTTTTAGCAAATAAAGAAGTTTTTGAAAATAAATATAAGCAAAATTATAAAGAAATTGGTTTTCCTCTATTGGATATCTTTGAGATTGATAATTATAAAAATTATTTACTTCAGGAAAATATAGATTCTTATAATGAAATTATTGGTTTAATTAATAAATCTATAAAAGAGTATCGCGACAAAAACGCAAGTTTTAAAAAATCGGATTATCCGTTATTTAAAACATTAGAAAAACAGATTCTGGGAAAAGTTGAGAAGGAAAAACAACTTATTGAAAAAACTAAAGATAAAACAGAGGAAGAAGTATTTGTTGAACGCTTTAAAGAATTTATAAAAATGAATGAAGAACGTTTTGCAATTGCTAAAAAGTTTATGGATAATTTTTTTTCTGAAGCTTTTGCTTCTGAATATGAAAAAATATATATAAAAAAATCTTCAATTAATACTATTTCGCACCGCTGGTTTGCGGACGGTTATAATTTTGAAAAAAATCTTCCGCAGGCGTCAAAAAATAAAAAGGAAGGGGATGTTGTAAAGATTAAAAAATTTGTAACGCTTGCTGACATTAAAAACGCTGTGGAAAATTTAGAGGGCGATCCTTTCAAGCAGTCATATTACGAAGAAGATAAAAAAACAAAGAAAAGAGTTTTAAAAAGCGGCGAACCTTTGTGGAAGCAATTTTTAACTGTTTGGCAATATGAATTTGAAAATCTGTTTAAAGACAAAGAAAGGGAAAATGGAGAAAT
>CAYMYP010000044.1:0-3733 GCA_964394705.1 uncultured Candidatus Saccharibacteria bacterium
TTAGTTGTTCCATATTTTAAAATTCCTTTATAGACAATTCCTTCTTCAGCAGTAGTATCAACAGTAATTTTATCACCGGTTTTAATTTTGGATGTTGCGTTAACCGCGCCAACTATACAAGGAATACCTAACTCTCTTGAAACAATTGCAGCGTGCGAAGTTCTTCCTCCTTTATCAGTTACAATAGCTGATGCAATTTTCATAATTGGTTCCCAATCAGGATCAGTCATATCAGTAATTAAAATTTCTCCTGATCTAAATTTAGAAATATCTTTTACATTTAAAATTACTTTTGCTAAACCGGTTGCAATTTTGTTTCCAACTGAAATTCCTTTTACAATAACTTCTCCTTTTTCTTTTAATTTATATTCAGTAATTTCTGAAAAATTTCTTTGCGAATGAATTGTCTCTGGTCTTGCCTGAACAATATAAAGTTTTCCGGTTTTTCCGTCTTTTGCCCACTCAATATCCATTGGCGTCCATTTTTTATGTTTTTTAGTATAATGCTTTTCAATCAAAGCGCACCATTTTGCCAAAGTTAAAATTTCTTTATCATTTAAAACAAATGTTTCTTTTTCTTTTTGATTTGTATTTATAACTTTTATGTTTTTTGTGCTTATTCCTTTTGGCTCAAAATAAATCATTTTTTGATCCTTTTTGCCAAGTTTTTTAGAAATAATTGGTTTGTATTTTGATTCGATTAATGGTTTAAAAACTAAAAATTCATCAGGAATAACTTTACCTTGCACAATCATTTCTCCCAATCCCCAAACTCCATTTATTAAAACAACATTTGAAAATCCGCTTTCAGTATCTAATGTAAAAGCGACTCCTGATGCTCCTAAATCAGAACGCACCATTTTTTGAACTCCAATTGAAATTAAAACTTTAAAATGGTCAAAGCCTTTATCAACTCTATAAGAAATTGCCCTATCAGTAAATAAAGATGCCATTGCTGCTTTTACAGCTTTAAGCAATTCTTTTTCTCCGCGAATATTTAAATAAGTTTCATGCTCGCCGGCAAATGATGCTCCTGGTAAATCTTCAGCAGTTGCAGAAGATCGCACAGCCACATCAACATTTTTATAATATTTTTTTTCTAAATTTTGATAAGCTAAAATAATTTTATTTTCTAAAATATTTGGAAAATCTGTTTCTAAAATTGCTTCCCGAATTAATTTTCCTTTTTTAGCTAAATCTATTACATTTTTTGTATCAATTGTATTTAAAATACTTTTAATATAATCTTTTAAATTTTTAAATTCTTGATTTTTTGGTTTTGAATTTTCCAAAAAATATTTGTAAGCAGAGGCTGTAATTGCAAATCCATGCGGAACATTTACCCCTAAAGGTTCTAAGGTTTTAATCATTTCACCTAATGACGCATTTTTGCCGCCAACTTCGCTTAAATTATCCAAACTAATTTTTTTAAAATCTAAAATAAATTTTTTATTCATTGTTTTAAAGCAATAATTAAATCTGAAACATTCGACCCAGTATCTCCAGTATATAAATAATTTCCAAATTTTTCAAAAAATGGGCATTCGTCATTATTAAATAAATAAATTTCAGCTTCTTCTTTATTTTGATAAACAATTTCTTTAGTAATTTTATCAGCAATTGCGCCGGCAAATTCGCCATTATCGTGGCCGTCAGAATCAAAAGCTAAAAATAATTCATCGTCAGAAATATTAAACGCAGCGGCAAGCGCCATTTCCAAATTTCTTCCACCATGGCCTCTAATTGTTACTGTTGTCTCACCACCATAAAGCAATGTTGTACGAGGCGGATATTTTTTTAATTCTTCTAAAATTTCAATGGCTTTTTCTTTTGCTTCTCCTTTTAAAATATTTGTTTTTATAATAGGATTAAAACCTAATTCTTTTGCTTTTTGACTCATTGCCTCAAGCGCCAAATCATTTGAAACTGCTAAAATATTTGAAACATTTAAAAAATATTTTTCTTCTTTTGGTGTTTCAATTAATTTAATTTGACTTTGAGGAATAACATCATAAATTTTATATTTTTCTATTATTTTTTGAGCATCAAAAATAGTAGTATTATCTAAAACCGTTGGGCCAGAAGCAACAAAACGAATATCATTCCCCAAAACATCAGAAAAAATTAAAGAAATTATTTTTGCAGGATAAGCATAATACGCTAAAAATCCTCCTCTTGCTAAAGAAATATGTTTTCGTAAAGTATTTAATTCCAAGATATCAGCACCTGTTCTTGTTAAAATGTTAAAAATTTCAATTTCTTTTAAAAAATTATCGTCTTCAGGTAAACACAAAAGAGCAGAGCCTCCTCCAGAAATTACAAAAATTACTAAATCTTTTTCAGTTAAATTTTTTAATTTGGCAATTAATTTTTTTGAACCCAAAACATTAATATCACTAGGATAAGGATGAGTACCGCGAAAACTTTCCATTTTTGAAAGTTTAAATTTTTCTTCGCCAATATAAAAAGCAAATCCGTCTGTAATTTTATCACCTAAAATATTTTCAATTGCTTTTGCTGAATATAGCGCAGCTTTGCCTATGGCAAAAACTAAAATTTTATTAAAATTAGCAATTTCAAATTCTTGATTGTCGATTTTTAAAATATTGCCGTCAAATTTAATTTGATTATTAATAACCTCAAAAGTATCAACTGCTTGTAATCCTGCTTCGGCAATTAAAAGAGCTGTTTTTCTTAATTCTGTTTGGTTTAATAAATCAAAATTTTTAATTTTTTCCATTTTTTAAATTTTTCCTTTTTAAATTATACAATTTAATTATTTAATGTAAATAATTTTGAAAATTTAGTTTTAATAAAGCGAAAAGGAAAATTCTTTTTAGCCAAATATTGTTTTTTAAGATATAAATTATAAAAATATAAAATAATTCTTTTTTTAAGTTCAATTATTTGTTTAGGAGGAAGCTTTTGTTTTTCTAAAATAGAATCATTAATAATTAAATTAAAATATTTTAAATAATTTTTAGAAAAAATATTAACTTTCCAATTTTTTTGCAAAATTTTTTTAGTAATTAAATCTTTATTTAAAATATAATTTTTAATTTGTTTAAAACTTAATTGTGGATTTATTTTTTTTACTGATTTACATCCCCTTTTTAATCTTTCTTTACAATTTGTTTTTATAAAAACGCAAAAAGCGCGATTTTTGTCATTAAAAGATAAAACAGGATAAGTAAATGAATCAAAAATAACTTTCTTTTTTGATTGAATAAATTTATAAAATTTCTTATCAATTTCTTTTTCCCGATTTATAAATTTTAAGCGATATTTGTCAATATCTTTAACTTTATACCAATTTTCAAGATTATTTTTATATTTTAAAGCAAGTTTAGTTGGCAAATTTTTAATTAAAAAACTTGAAAAAGAAATGTATTTACATTTATAAAATTTTGCTATTTCTTTAATTAAAGTAGTTTTGCCTGATGCAGTTAAACCGCTAATACAAATTTTAATATTTCGCATTTATTATATTTTAAAATATTTCTACTAAAAATAAAATGTTATGAGGTTGAATTTACTAAACTTCTTAAAACTTTGACATCTTTTAAAATTTTTTTATAATAATTAATAAGCCCGGGTGGCGGAATTGGTATACGCAAAGGACTTAAAATCCTTGGCTCGTAAGGGCTTGTGGGTTCGAGTCCCACCCCGGGCACAAGAATTTGAAAGTTTATTTCTATTTTTAAAATTTACCTTTTTGAAATATTTAAAATAA
>CAYMYP010000045.1:0-3588 GCA_964394705.1 uncultured Candidatus Saccharibacteria bacterium
TTTTTTATTGAAATTTGGCACCACCCAAATATTTTAGAAACAAAAGTTTATGAAAAAATAAAAAATACTTTAGTTGAATTAGCCAAAGAAACTAATACGCCGCTTGTAGCAACGCAAGATATTCATTATATAAAAAAAGAAGACGCTGAATATCATGATATTTTGTTGGCAGTTCAGACGGGTAACAAAATTGATGATGCTGACAGACTTACCCTAAAAGGAGAAGATTTTTCAATGACTTCGCCGGATGAAATGGTTGAGTATTTTAAAGATGCCCCCGAGGCAATTTTAAATACTATAAAAATTGCAGAAAGGATAAATGTTGAAATTGAATTAGGCAAAACTAAATTGCCAAAATTTAAAACACCTAATGGAAAATCTTCTAATGAGTATTTAAAAGAATTAATTAATGAAAGAATTAAAGAAAGATTTTCTGGCGAAAAATTAACCTCGCAGGTTTTAGAAAGATTAGAATATGAATTTGATGTAATTACTAAAATGGGATTTGCTGATTACTTTTTAATTGTTCAAGATTTAACTAACTGGGCAAGGGGTCATGGAATTTCAGTTGGTCCTGGCAGAGGTTCTGCGGCAGGTAGTTTGGTGTCTTATATTTTAAAAATTACTGATATTAATCCTTTAGATTACGGATTACTTTTTGAAAGATTTTTAAATCCTGATAGAGTTCAGCTTCCGGATATTGATATTGATTTTGCTGATACTCGCCGCGATGAAGTAATTGCTTATGTCAGAGAAAAATATGGAGAAGAAAATGTTGCTCAAATTATTACTTTTGGAACAATGGCTGCAAGAGCTGCAGTAAGAGACGCGGGTAGAGCAATGGGACTTCCTTATTCTTTTTGCGATTATTTAGCAAAACTAATTCCTTTTAATATGAGTATTGATGAGGCAATAAAAAAACAGCCGAACTTAAAAAACTTTATGAAGAGAATAACGACGCAAAACGTCTTTTAGATACAGCAAAACATTTAGAAGGAGTTGCAAGGCATGCATCAGTTCATGCTTGCGGTATTGTAATTTCTGAAAAATCATTAGTAGAATATTTGCCATTGCAATATGCTCCTCAGGACCGAAATACTATTATTACTCAATTTGAAATGCATACAATTGAAGACTTGGGCCTCTTAAAGATGGATATCTTGGGGCTTAAAAATTTAACAATTATTGAAGAAACTTTAAGGTTAGTAAAAGAAACTCAAAATATTGATATAAAAATTTCAGAAATTCCTTTAGATGACGAGGCAACCTATAAACTTTTACAAGCAGGAGATACAACAGGAGTTTTTCAATTTGAATCTGCTGGAATGAGGCGGTATATGAAAGATATAAAACCAACTTGTTTAGAAGATTTAATTGCTTTAGTTGCATTATATCGTCCGGGGCCAATGGAGCTTATTCCTTCTTTTGTAAGAAGAAAAAATAAACAGGAAGAAATAACTTATTTACATCCCAAACTTAAACCAATTTTAGAAAACACTTATGGCATTGGCGTTTATCAAGAACAAATGATGCAAATTGCAAGAGATTTGGCTGGCTTTACATTAGCTGAAGCAGATACCTTAAGAAAAGCAATAGGCAAAAAAATAAAATCATTACTTGAGGAACAAAAAGAAAAGCTTATTAATGGAATGATTAAAAATGGAATAGATAAAAAAATTGCTCAAAAAATTTGGGAGCTTTTTCCTCCTTTTGCAAGATATGGTTTTAACAAGTCGCATGCAGCTTGTTATGCTTTAATTGGATATCGCACTGCATATCTTAAAGCGCATTGGCCGATAGAATTTATGACTGGCCTTTTAAATGCTGATTTAAATGATATCGATAGGCTCTCATTTTTAATTAGCGAATGTCACGAAAAAAATATTAAAATTTCTCCGCCAGATGTAAATAAAAGTTTTGTAAATTTTACACCTGAAAATGATGGCATTAGATTTGGTCTTTTAGGCATTAAAAATGTTGGCGCTCACATTACTAATGTAATCATTGAAGAAAGGGCGCGCGGAGGACCTTATAAAAATTTTGTAGATTTTTTGATGAGAATTAATGACAAAGATTTAAACAAAAAATCATTAGAATCTTTGGCAAAAAGTGGAGCTTTGGATTCTTTAGGAATTGAACGGAATCAGATTTTGGCCAATATGGAAGAAATTTTAAAGTTTATTGCTTCTAAAAAGAAAAACAATAATTTTTCTGGCGCATCTTTATTCGGCGGCGAGGTTTTACCAATACTAAATTTAAAAAAAGTAGAAGAAGCAGATATATTAGAAAAATTAAAATGGGAAAAAGAACTATTAGGTTTTTATTTGTCAGAACATCCTATAAAACTTTATGAAGATAAAATTAAAAAATTAGGCGTAAAATCAATTGCCGAAATTAAGAAAAATAAAAGCGACGGCACTATTGTAAGAGTGGCTGGTACATTGTTGAAAGTTAAAAAAAATTTAACTAAAGCAGGAGATCCGATGATATTCGGAACATTGGAAGATTTATCATTAAATCAAATTGAGATAATTGTTTTCAATGATCTTTTAGAGAAAAACTCATCTCTTTGGCAGGAAAATAATGTTTTAGTGGTTGAAGGGAAAACATCATTGCGTAATGGCGAACAAAAAATTGTTTGCTTAAAGGCTGTAGCATTAAAATAAAAATGCACCTTCATAGATTTATTGTAGATTTTAAAATAAGCAGGGGGAAAATTTTAATTAAAGATCCTAAAATTATTTTTCAAATTAGAAAAGTTTTAAGATTAAAACCTGGCAAAAAAATAATTTTAATTGATAAAGATGGCAAAGAAGTTTTAGCAAAAATTGATAATTTTGATAATAATTTTATTGTGGCACTACTTATTGAAGTTTTAAAAAATAAAAATTTACCAAGCAAAGAAATTAATCTTTACGTTTCTATTCTAAAAAAGAATAATTTTGAATTAGTTTGCCAAAAAGCAACAGAGGTTGGGATTAATAAAATTATTCCTTTAATTTGCAAAAATACAGTGAAATTAAATATTCAAAAGGAAAGATTAGAGAAAATTATAAAAGAGGCATCAGAGCAAAGTGGAAGAGTATTTTTGCCGGAGATTGTAGAAATTTTGAGTTTAGAGGAAGCTATTAAAAACGTTGATGACAAAGAATTAAATATAGTATTTGATTTAAATGGCGAGGCTATAAATGAATTTTTAAAAAATAAAACAAATTTTAATGTGGCTAATATTTTTATTGGACCGGAAGGAGGATGGTACAATGAAGAAATGCAATTATTTAAAAAAAATAATTTTAAAATTTTAAAATTAAGTAATTTAACTTTGAGAGCTGAAACAGCGGCAATTATAGCTTCTTATTTAGTTGTAAGTGTAGCTGTGGATAACTAACTTGTTTTTTAAAAAAATAAACTTATAATTAAATTAAAGTTTATTAAAGGTCATTGTTTTAATAAGAAAATGGATAAGAAAAATATTTTTTTTATATTTTTAATAAATATTTTTTTGGTGACAGTTGTTAGTGCACAAAATACTACGACTAATATTCCATGGGGCGAAGTAGAAGCTCTTTACGGGAAAACAGTGGCAGA
>CAYMYP010000046.1:0-3565 GCA_964394705.1 uncultured Candidatus Saccharibacteria bacterium
ATTTATCTTGAGGCAAATCAATATCTTTATAATTTTTTAAAATAACCCTATCTTCTCCAACTAATCGTGGACTGTATTTCGGGCTCTTTTTGCCTTGCAGAATTAAAGCAATTTCTGAAGCCAATCTCCCTAATTTTTTATTTTTTGCATCAATAATATAGTCCATTTTTAAACAAATTCTAAAACGACGAGTTGTGCCGAATCTCTTTTTCTTAATTTAGCTAATTTTTTAATTCTTAAATATCCACCTTTTCTATCTAAATATTTAGGCGTAATTTCATCAAATAATTTATTTCCTAAATTTTTATTTCCCAAACGAGAAATAACAAGTCTTCTTTTTGCCAAATCTTGTTTTTTAGCTAAAGTTATTAATCTTTCAACAAAAGATTTTATAGCCTTAGCTCTTATATTTGTCGTGGTAATTTTTTCATCACGAATTAGGTTTTGAGCTAAAACTTTCAAAAATGCGCGTCTCTGCCCTTTCTTCCTATGAAATTTTTTAACTTTTTTATGATGACGCATTATTTTTTAGACTTCTTTGACTTTTTGTTTTCTTTATCACCTTTTACACCCTCGGCTTTCCTATCATCAATTTCAAATTCCTGAACGTCAATTTCCATTATTTTTTCGAAATGATCTTTTAAAATACTTGAAACTTTACGCAAAGCAGAAGAAGGACTAATTGTCCCATCTGTTTCTATCTCAATTTTTAAACGATTATAATCAGTACGTTCACCAACACGCATATTTTCAATTTCATAATTTGCTTTAACAACTGGAGAGAAAAAAGCGTCTAAAGCAATTACTCCAATTGGAAGTTTTTCTTTACTCCTTGATTCAACCGGAGAATACCCTAGTCCTCTTTCAACTGTTAATTCTATTTCTAAAGAAGAATTTTTATCAGTTAAAGTTGCTAATTTTTCATCTTTATTTAAAACCTGCACCAAAGAATTTTCTTCAATATCAGAAGCAAAAACATCTCTTGCTCCTTTTGCTTTTAAAAATAAAGTTTGTGGTTCATCCGTATGCATTTTAAAACGAATTTTTTTGAAATTTAAAGATAATTCTAAAATGTCTTCTTTAACACCCGGTAAAGTAGTAAATTCATGATGAACGTTTTTAATTTTAATATATGTTACTGCAGCACCTGGCAAAGATGAAAGTAATGCCCTTCTTAACGCATTTCCTAATGTCAAACCATATCCGACGTATAAACCTTCAATCTCAAAAATACCTTTATTAAATTCTTCTGAAACTCTTTTTATATTTACATTTGAACTTAAATGTGTAATCATTATTTCATTTTTTATTTAAAGCGATGTCGACCGCACATCGCTATCTACTAAATAAATCAATAATTTGTTCTGTCTCAAAAATTAAATCAACATCATCTTTTGATGGTAAATTAACAACTTTTATATTTAATTTCTGAGGGTCCACTTCTAACCAAGAAGGAGTATTGCTTTTTTGAAAATTCTCTAATGTTTTCAAAATTAATGGATTGTTTTTGATTTTGTCTTTTAAGATTATTATATCTGCAGTTTTTACTTCATATCCAGGCTGACGAACTTTTTTATTATTTACTAAAACTTGACCATTTTTAATTAAATTGCGCGCCATTCTACGAGATAAAATAATTCCTGATCTAAATAAAACATTATCTAATCTCCTTTCTAATAATTCAATTAATTTAATACCAGCACCTTTTTTTGATTTTAAAGCTTTATTAAAAATTCTTTTTAATGTTTTCTCGGAAATATTATAAGTAAATTTTAATTTTTGTTTTTCTTTAAGTTGACGTCCATATTCTGAAAGATTTTTAAATTTATTTTTTTTACCATGAACTCCTGGCGGATATGGACGCCTTACAATAGCTGCTTTTGGCGAATTAGAACGTAAGGCCTTTAAATTTAGACTTACTCCTAATGCTCGTTCTTTTTTTTCTAAAACTTTACGCATTTTATACTCTTCTTACTTTTGGCGGCCTTGGACCATTGTGCGGAATTGGGGTGATATCTTTTAATAAAACTATATTATAATTCTCATTGGCCAATGCTCGAATCGCCGAATCTCTGCCAGCGCCAATTCCCTTAACATATATTTCCATTTCTTTAAAATTAATTGCTTTTGTTTTTTCTATGATAGCTGAAGCAACTTTAGATGCAGCAAATGGGGTTGCTTTTTTAGGACCAGAAAAACCTAAAGATCCTGCTGACGCCCAACATAAAACTTTTCCGCTTTCATCAGTTGCAGTTATAATTATATTATTATAAGTAGCATTAATATAAATACGTAAAGTATCAATATTTTTTGTTTTTTTAATCGGAACAATTGTTTCCTTAACTGAAACTGACAATCCCTCTTCTTTTTTTTGAACTACTTTTTTCTTGCCCATATTATTATTTCAATTCAATTTTTCTTTTGCCGCTACCGACTGTTTTTCTAACATTTCCACGAACTGTTCTTGAATTTGTTTTAGTTCTTTGTCCTCTTACAGGCAATCCTTTAATATGTCTTAAGCCTCGATAACATCCAATTTCTTTCAATCGATTAATATTTTGTCTTATAGCCTGCCTTAAAGCTCCCTCAATTTTACAATTATTTTCTATCCATACTTTTAATTTATTAATTTCTTCTGGGGTTAAATCTTTGGCTCTTTTATTCAAATCAATTCCAGTTTCCAAAAGAGCTTTTTTGCTCAAAGACCTTCCAATCCCATAAATATATGTTAATGCTATTTCTATTTTTTTATTGTCTGGTATGTTTATTCCAATTAACCTCATTTTAAAAATAAAAATTAACCTTGTCTTTGTTTATGCTTTGGATTTTTACAAATAACATAAATTCTTCCATGACGCTTAACGATTTTACAATCTTTGCACCTTTTTTTAACTGAACTTTGAACTTTCATTTTATTTTAATTATAATCTTCTAATAATTCTTCCTCTGCGACCATCTGGACTTAATTCTATTATAACTTTATCACCGGCCAATATCTTAATACGATAAAGTCGTAATTTCCCTCCCAAATAAGCTAAAATTTCTCTGCCATCGTTTAATTTAACTTTAAAATTTAAAGAAGGTAAAGTTTCTTCAACTACACCTTCTAATTGCTGAGGAGTATTTTTGTCTAAACTGTTACTCATTTTTTAAATTTATTTTTTTGGAAATTAAACTCCTCATATGACAAAATTAAAAACCGATTTACATCGGCATTAAATATTATAAACTTATAGAAAAAATTTGTCAAATTAATATTAAATAGAAACACCGATTCTTTTTCTAATTTTAGATCCTGATGCTTTTCTAACCCAATATAATTTAGATTTTTTTATTTTTTTAGGAGAAGAAAGAATTTCTATTTTAGAAATTGCTGGAGAATTTAATGGAAAAATTTTTTCAACACCAACGCCCAAAATGATATTTCTTACTGTAAATGTTGCTCCAGGTTCATTTCCATGTTTTCTTGCAATAACTATACCCTCAAATTTAGGTAAGGGTTCGTTATTAAAATTTGAAAAAACTCTTATTTTTGCCCCTGTTTTAATTTTATTTTTAATTTATT
>CAYMYP010000047.1:0-1550 GCA_964394705.1 uncultured Candidatus Saccharibacteria bacterium
CTTAAAATTCCTGTTTTTTCGCATGGAAATAAATCTTCGGGCGGGGAAGGTGTTAACAAACCATGTAATGGAGGAAGAACATAAATTTTTTTATCATTGTTCATAGAAGTCCTTAATTCATTTGCTATTGATTGTGAATTCACAATAATAACATCAGATTTATCAATGGTTTTTTTGAATTTAATTAAACCCTCCGAACTATGTTGACTATGGTTATGAAAAATAAATAGTCCATCCAATTTTAAGAATTTATGGAAATATGAATGAATGTTCCCCCAACCATTTGCATAAACAATATCAAACTTTCTTCTATGCAAAGAAAATAGACATTTAAGAAGTAAAATTATCTTAAGAAAATATGGTAGATAAGCATTAAAAAAAAGGGGAACTGTAATCAATTTTGAACAACATTCCTTTAAAGAAAATAAAACTTTAGATGAAAGATTATTCAATCCAACTACAGTAATATCGTAATTATTTTTTTGAATATTTTAATCAATGAAAAAATATGAGTTGTTATTCCACCAATATGAAATAAGGGAGTAGATATTAAAACTTTATATTTATTCATTTTTAAATAAGCCATTAATAACTTCTAATATCTGTTTCTCCCACCGTTCTTTATTAAGAGCAACTTTTACCACATCATAAGCCCTTCTACCTAATTCTTTTGTTAAAGCAGGGTTTTCAATTAGGCGAGAAACCTCTCTTTCAAAATTTTCTTCAGTTGGCTGCACGAGAATCCCATTGTATCCGGGAATAACAACATTTGAGAGCCCGCCAACATTTGATGAAACAACTGCACAACCAGCTGCCATTGCCTCTATCAAAGAAAAAGAAGTTCCTTCACTTCCGATTGAAGGTATAACCTCTATATCAGCATCGTAGTGTTCCTTCATCATATTATCATAAGACGATTCATATATATTTACATTTTTAAAGTTTTTGAATTTGTCTCTTAGATGCTTTTCTGCCTCTGCCTTACCTCTGCCAATAAATTTAAATTCTACTTCTGGATATTTTTTGCTCAATTTTTCTACTACATTAGCCCATAAAAAAGTTCCCCTGAAAGTTTCAAATCTTCTTGCAAATAGAATTTTATTAATTTGAATTTTAGACATTTTTTGGTTAATTAACTTTTCTGGAATAACTTGTGAAAAATTTGGAATATAGACATATTTATTTTCATAATTATTCCAAGTGCAATACGCCCGAAGCCAGTTTTGAAAGTTTGTATCAACTGTGATTATTTTATCCATTTTCTTAATTATTTTAAGCAACTTTTCTCCTAAAATAAGATAATTTAATCTTTTCTTTATATTTAAAATACCCTGCATAAATGTATTTGAATATCTTCGATAATATACATCCCAAGATACTCCCCACTGGATAAAAATTGCAGGATGGAAAATTACCTCATCAATAACTCCCATATTCATATAAATAACTAAAGAATGCCCTTCTATCCATTTTTCTTTAATAAGTTTTTGCAAATCACTGTTATATTTATAGCTAATAACTTCCGCTGCCTTATATTTGCCAATAAAATG
>CAYMYP010000047.1:1590-3500 GCA_964394705.1 uncultured Candidatus Saccharibacteria bacterium
ATTTTTCAAAAGTAGTTCTATAAGATTCAAGATATAAGTTTCAGCACCTCCTGTGGCTAATCTATCACCAGCAGGTGTAAAAAACCAATCATTTATTATAAAAATATTTTTGCTTTTACTATGCATCATTACACTTCCATGTCTGTCTCAAAATGTTTTTCTCCTCAATCTCAAATATTTTTTTATAATTCTTTTTTTCCAATAACTGATAAAGTATCTCTGGGTTAATACCACGGCTTTTTAGCATTTCCAAATCGATTTCAATAAAAATTATTGGCTTTAATGTTCCTATAGCTTTTTCGGCACCTTGCAAAACTTCAAGTTCACTTCCTTCAACATCTATCTTTATGTGGGTTGGCATTATGTCGAACTCGTTAATAATACTATCTATTGTTCTTACTTGCACTTTTATCGGATTACCTTTAATATGCTGGCATTGATAACCGCCTAGTAAATTATCCATCTTTAGGATCATTTCTCCATTATAATTCCCGATAGCATAACGCAATATTATAAATTTTTGTTTTTCTATTTTATTTATATCTCGCATTGTCTTCATTAATTTTGCACATTGGGGGGATGGATCAAAAGCTAAAACTTTATTAGCACCATAATTTAATGCAGTGAGAGAAAAAATGCCAAATTGGGCGCCAACATCTAATAAAACCATACCATTATGGCAATATTTAATAAAATTATCTAACTCTTTTTTAACATTGCCAATAATAAATGGTTTATAAGATATCCTATAACATGTGGGATGAACACGAATAATAAAATCTTCCCGTATGCTTTTAAAGCCAGAAGAGCTTATCTTGTAAAAGAAAAATAACAAACTATCAATTATTTTTAAATATTTTTTTTTAAAACGATAATAAAATCTTCGAATATAGCTATATCTTTTTAAAAAATTTTTTATTAATCTGAAGAACATAGATTAACACTTCTTCCTCATCACCATTCCCTGGCAGGTTAGGTAAAATGGAGGGAAATTCTTTCTGCCGAGAATTGGTTTAATTACATGTTTAATTCCTTTTAACATCTTTTTAAAAAATTTGTCTTTCTTATACATTGGAAAAGGGCCGTTATAATTAGTCAAATACTCAAATGGATGAACCCATCTTATAGGTGCGGCATACTCAAAATAATTCCCTAATGCCGCAAATAAAATTTTAAAATCCTTTTGCGATAAAATACAAGCATAAGCTATAGGTATACTTCCGGTTTTCATTTTTGAAAAATACATAATAAAGTATGCCCAAAGCCGTATGGATGATAATTGCGGATGTTGTTATGCATAATGATATCAATGGCTTTCGCAATTCCCTTATGTCTTAGTAAGTACAAAATATATACTATCTCATCTAATCTGCGGTAGAAAAATTTATTATTTGGCCTTCCGGAAAATTTATTGGTTTCCCAATATATTAATTTTAAATTTATTTTTTCAGCCATTTTTTTAAGAGTGTCCAAAGAAAAAAAGTAAATATGTTCAAAGCTGTACTGAAATCCGAACCAATCTTCGCCAAATCTTTCAGCCGAACCGTAATTAGGAGTGCTTAGAATTAAATAACCTTCTGAATGAAGAACATTACTACAACTTTTTAAAAATTTCATCGGGCTTATAACATGTTCAATTACCTCAAGAGCTATAACAATATCGAACGAATTTATATTATTTAAAGAATATTTGCCAACTGTTTCTATATCTACATCAAGTCCACGCTTTCTGGCCTTATTAGCAGCGAATTCTGATACTTCAAGCCCTTTTACTTCTGCCCCTGCATTTTTTATCTTTATAAGTAAATCTCCTGTAGCGCAACCAACCTCTAAAACTTTTTTACCGGATATCCCCCTACAAATTCTATCAATAAGTTCCATTACTCTCGGTTTTTTCTTTTTTTGTAATT
>CAYMYP010000048.1:0-3466 GCA_964394705.1 uncultured Candidatus Saccharibacteria bacterium
AAGAAGAAATTAAAGGAATTGAAGAAATTTTAAAAAGTTTAGAGCAAAAAAGAGAATTGTTTTTAGAACAATTTCCAAATATTCCGTTTGAAAATGTATTAGTAGGTAAAGATGAAAACGATAATAAGGTTTTATATGAAGTTGGAAAAAAAAGAGAATTTGATTTTGAACCAAAAGATTATTTAGAAATTGCTCATAATTTGGATTTAATTGATACACAAAAAGCTTCGGAAGTTAGCGGCAGCAGATTTGGTTATTTGAAAAATGATGCCGCGCTTTTAGAATTTGCTTTAATTAATTTAGCATTTGATTTATTAACTAAAGAAGGTTTTATTCCTGTAATACCTCCGGTAATGATTAAACCGGAAGTTTACAAAGGAATGGGAAGACTTGCTGCAGATCAAAAAGAAGAAAGATATTTTTTAGAAAAAGATAATTTATATTTAGTTGGAAGTGCAGAACATACTTTAGGACCACTTCATTTAAATGATATATTTTTAGAATCAGATTTACCTAGGCGCTATGTGGGTTTTTCAACTTGTTTTCGAAGAGAAGCTGGAAGTTATGGTAAAGATACAAAAGGAATTTTACGTGTTCATCAATTTGATAAAGTTGAAATGTTTTCTTTTTCTAAACCAGAAGAATCAGAAAACGAACATAAATATTTGTTATCTTTGCAAGAAAAATTAATGCAAACTTTAGAATTGTCTTATAGAGTTGTTGAAATTTGCACTGGTGATATGGGCTGGACTGATGCTAAACAATTTGATATTGAAACCTGGCTGCCGGGGCAAATTAACAAAGACGGCAAAAGGGGAATGTATCGCGAAACTCATTCTTGCTCGAATACCACCGATTTTCAGGCAAGGGGAATTAATGCGCGACTAAGGCGTAAAGATGGAAAATTAGAATATGTACATATGCTTAATGCCACTGCTTTTGCAATTGGCAGAACCATTATTGCCATTATTGAAAATAATCAAACCAAAGATGGCAAAATAAAAATTCCAAAAGCGCTCCAAAAATTTATGGGTAAAGAACTTATTGGCTAATTTTTTGCGCAAAATGAAAAAAAAGGATATAAAGCCAGAAATTTATATTGATGTTGCTTATCAAAAAAAACAAGATTTTTTAAATTTATTTAAATTTTTTTTACTAGGGATAATAATTGAAGTTTTGATTATAGGTAGTTTATATTTTTTAATTTATTCTTCGTTTTTTAAAGTAAAAAATATTGAAATTTTAAATAACAAACAAGTTTCTTCAAAAGAAGTTTTAGCTTTTTTAGAAACAAATGTTTTTGATGATTCTTTTTTTAAAAAAATTTTAGGATTTAGAAATATTTTAATTTGGGAAAATTTATATAAAAATAATTCCAATTTATTTATAAAAATTAAACAAGTTGAAGTTAAAAAAGAGTATTTAAATCAATCTTTAAAAATAAATGTTTTAGAAAGAAATCCTTTTGGAATTTGGTGCTTAGGCGAGAAATGTTTTTGGTTTGATGAAGAAGGAATTTTGTTTGATACAGCCTTAAAATCAGAGGGGGGATTAATACCTATATTTTTAGAAGAAGATAGCCAAAGGAAAATAGGAATTGGTTCTAAAATCTTGCCAGATGGTTTTTTAAAAATTTTTTTTGAAAATGTAAACGAAATTAAGCAAGCTAATTTAAATACAGACGAAATAATTGTTAATTTAGATTTAAAACAAATGACAATCAAATTATTTGATGGGCCGGAAATTTATTTAAGTTTAAATTTTAAAGTTTTGGGGTTAAAAGATGTTATTTTAAAGTTTCAAAATGAAAATAAATTTAATCAATTAAAATATATAGATTTTAAAATAGAAAATAGAGTTTATTACAAATAGCTCTTTAAAAAAATTAAACTTAATTATATTATTTATATATGAAAAAGTTGTTTAAAGCTGCGGGATCGCCAGATAATTTTTTCTTATCATTAGTTATAATTTTAACTATTTTAGGATTGGTAATTTTAGCAAGCGCTTCTTTTAATTTAGCAAAACAAAAATTTGATGATAGTTTTTTCTATTTAAAAAGACAAATTTTATATGGTCTTTTACCAGGAATTTTGGGATTTTTAATCGCATACTTTTTCCCTTATGAAAAATATAAAAAATTAGCTTTAATTTTTATTTTTATAAATATAATTTTATTAATTTTAGTAAAATTTAGCCCTTTAGGAATTAAAGCAGGTGGAGCAGAACGTTGGCTTTCAGTAGGACCTATTAGTTTTCAACCATCAGAATTACTTAAAATTACTTATATTCTTTATATTGCTGCTTGGCTCTCAAATGTAAAAGCAAATAGATCTCGTAGTTTTTGGAATGGATTTTTGCCATTTTTGGCAATTTCTGGGTTAATTGGAATTTTACTTTATATTCAACCGGCAACAAGTTTTATTTTAATTATTTTAGGAAGTGGAATTATTCTTTATTTTGTAAGTGGAGCTCATTTAAAATATAGTTTGGTTTTTGTTTTGATTGGAATTTTAGGTTTGGCTTTTATTTATTTTTTTGATGGTGGATATCGTCTTGCTCGTATTAAGACATTTTTAAATCCTAATGATATTTATGGTTCTGGATATCATTTGCGACAAGCATTGCTTACTGTCGGCTCTGGAGGCTTTTTGGGGTTTGGATTTGGCAAATCTACAACTAAAGAAGGCGCTTTGCCAGAACCGATAGGTGATTCTATTTTTGCTGTGCTTGCTCAAGAATTAGGTTTTGTTGGCGCGGGAGTGTTTATAGTACTTTTGTCTCTTTTAGTTTTTAGATTATTTTATTTAAGTTTAAACGCTAAAAATAGATTTGGCCAATTAATTTTAATTGGTTTTGGTTTAATTATTGGTATTCAGTCTATAATACATATTTTTGTTTTGACAGGACTTTTTCCGCCAACCGGAGTTCCGCTTCCATTTGTAAGTTACGGTGGCACTTCTTTGGCAGTTTTGCTTACAATGTGTGGAATTATTTTAAATATTTCAAAAAGGTAAATTTAAAAAATAGAAATAAACTTTCAGAAATTTTTAAAAATGTTTCAGGTTTTTAATGTAACGCGAAATATTATCCCGTAATAAAAAGATAATTTACAAATTAAAATTTAATTCTGTTGTTCAAACTAAATCAACTTAAACTTCTCTATTATTTTATTTAATTTAATCCACAAATCAAAGAAAAGAAATCTCAAAAAGAAACGAAAAAAATGAGACAGGCATGCAGCGGAGTCGCTTGCCTGACTGAAAATTTTCTTCAACTTTTCTTTCGCTCATCCAGTTGCTTTGAAAAAGAAGGGTATGTTAATCTTTCCATCTTATCAAGCTTTATCCTTTTTTGCCTGTTAAAATATTCTTTATTTTCTAATGGGGTTATTTCTTCCAGAGTTTTTGGTTTTTCTTCCTCTTTCTTTTGAGCAAAATGTTTTTCAAAAGATTCTGGCATAGGT
>CAYMYP010000049.1:0-3442 GCA_964394705.1 uncultured Candidatus Saccharibacteria bacterium
GCCGAGCTAATTCGTTCGCTCAAAATGGGTTCGCGCTACTTTTAGAATATCCCACAAAATCTTTCAGCAAAAATTAATAATAATGAATACAACTCACAATAATAAAAATATTCTTTTAAATGTAAAAAATTTAAACATTTTTTTAGGCAATGAAAAAATTATTGAAAATTTATCTTTTGAATTAAAAGAGGGAGAAAATTTAGCAATTTTAGGACCTAATGGTGGAGGAAAAACTACTTTGCTTAAAGCTTTAATTGGTATTTTGCCTTATACTGGAAAAATTATTTGGCAACCAAATATTTCTTTAGGATATATCCCCCAAAGACTTCCTTATTTAAAAGATATCCCTATAACTGTTTTTGAATTTTTAAAACTTGGCGGACATAATAGTCAAAAATTTAATGAAATTTTAAATTCTGTAGGGTTAAACTCCAATATTTTAAATCAAAAAATTTTTGATTTGTCTTTGGGGCAACTGCAAAGGCTTTTAATTGCCTGGACAATTTTTCAAAATCCTCAAGTTTTGCTTTTTGATGAACCATTTTCAGGTATAGATATTGGAGGCCAAGAAAGTGTTTATTCGCTTTTAAATAAATTTCAAAAAGAAAAAAATATAAGTATTATTTTTGTTACGCATGAATTGCATTTGGTGCCGAAATTAGCGCAAAAAGTTCTTTGCTTAAATAAAAAAATGCTTTGTTATTCAGAACCACAAGAACTAACTAAAGAATTTTTATCTAAAATTTATTTAGAAGAAGTCGGAGCTTACACACATCATCACGAAAATGAATGAGCAATTAATTTTTAGTGGAATTACTGCTGTTTTTATAAGTATATCTACCTCGCTTTTAGGAACGCTTATGCTTCCTAAAAAAATGGTTTTATCCGCAGACCCGCTATCACATTTAGCACTTCCCGGAGTTGCGCTAGCACTTATTTTAGGAGTAGATATTTATTTAGGAGCATTGCCTTTTATAATTTTAGGAATTATTTTAATTTGGTTTCTTGAAGTAAAAACAAAACTTTCTTTAGAAAATTTAATTGCAATTGTATTTTCAACAAGCTTAGCTGTTGCTTTCTTGTTCTTGCCACTTGAAAAAGCAGAAGTATTTTTATTTGGAGATATTTTAAATATTAATTTTTATGAAATGATTATTGCGATTATCCTAAGTTTAATTCTTGTTTTTGCAACCTTAAAAATTTATCAAAAAATAACTTTAATTAATATTTCTGAAGAAATTGCTTACGCTCAAAAAATAAATGTTTCTCGATATAATTTAATTTATTTAGTTTTAGTAGGAATTGATGTAATTTTAGGGGTAAAAATGGTTGGAGGCCTTTTAACAGCAGCATTAGTTGCAATTCCTGCTGCGGCATCGAAAAATATAGCCGCAAATTTAAATCAATTTAAAATTTTCGCAATAACTTTTGGGGTTGTATCTGCAATTTTGGGAATTTATTTATCAAAAATTTTATTTTTAGAAGCGGGACCATTAATAATTATTATAAATGCTATATTATTCTTAATTTCAATAATTTTTGCAAAAAAATAAAATTTTATTAGAAGATGTATAACAGTAAAATCTTGCAATTTTTTAAAATTTAACCTAAACTAAATTTATGCCTAATACCAAATCAGCAAAAAAAGCATTAAGACAAAATTTAAGACGCAGAGCGCGAAATTTAGAAAAAAAAGAAGCTTATAAAGAAGCAATTAAAACATTTAAAAAATTAATTGCACAAAATAAATTAGAAGAAGCACAAAAGCAGCTTTCATTAGTTTTTAAAAAATTAGATAAAGCAGCCAAAACAAATGTAATTCATAAAAATAAATCATCAAGACTCAAATCAAGATTAAGCTCTTTGCTTAAAAAAGCGCAAGGTGTAAAATAGTTTATAAAATAAAATCAATTAACGCCTCATCATAATCTATTTTTCCAGATTTAATAGCTTTATCATAAATTGCTAAATTTTCTATTCTTTCTCTATAAATATATGGCAAGCTATTAAAAGCTTTAGCTAATGGCTCCTTAAAACTAAAAATTTTTTCGAGCGCCCATAATCTTTTTCCAATATTTGAATTTTTTAATAAACTTAAAATATCCCAAAAATTTAATTGTTCTTCAATGCTCAAATCGCTTATTTCAATTTTTCTTTGAAGTAGACTTAATTTATCAAGCTCGGTAATCAATTTAAAACTATCACCTTCACAACTATTGGAAATATTTATTAAAACCTGTTTGGAAAAATTTAAATTTCTTTTTTTAATTTCATTTAAAACAAAATCAAGCCATTTTTTGCCTTTTAAAATTTCTATTTTTTCAAAAATTACAGGCTTTTTTAAAAGAAAAGAAAATTCTTTGGCCGGTTTTTTATTTTCATAAATTAAAATTATATTATTTTTGTCTTCTAAAACGCTTTTTAATTCTTTAATTAATTCTTTGTTTTTAAAGCCAAACAAGTTATATAAAATAGAAAATTTTTTTGTCTCAAAAAGAGATTGATTTTTTAAAAAATTTAAAAAGTCATCAATCGCATTTTCTTTTTCTAAATCAAAATTATTTATTGAGTAATTTGGATTTTTTTCTAAAAATTTATTTATTATTTCCCTTTTTCTTTGCAGTCCCCTATAAACATCTTCAGCTAAAATAAAAATAATCATTTTAATTTATAAATTAAAATCAGGAATTAGTTTAGGATCAATTGGCAATGAAAAAATAACTGTTGTGCCCCGATTTTGCTCTGATTCTATTTTGATTTTTCCGCCATGATTTTCAATAATTTTTTTAGTAATATAAAGCCCAAGCCCGCTACCTTCAGTATTAATTTTTTGGCTAACCTCTGATCTAAAAAATTTTTTAAATAAATTTTTAAAATCTTTTTCAGATATACCGACTCCAGTATCTTTAATAGCAACTTCAATAAATCTATTATCCTGTGAAATATTTATGTCTATAAAAATTTTACCATTTTGAACATTATATTTAACAGCATTATCTAAAATATTTGACAACGCAATATAAATTTTTTGTTTATCAATATAAATTTGAGGTAAATTTAATTGCGGTTCATTAAAATCAATTTCTAAATTCAACCTTCTAATTTGAGGCTTAATCTCGTCTACAAGGTTTTTAATAAATTCTATAAAATTAACTGGTTCAAAACTATAACTTATTTTTCCTTCTTCAATTTTTGAAATATTTAAAATATTTTCAACTAAATTAGAAAGTCTTTTTATGGACAACAAAGAATGTTTTAAAATTTCTTTTGTATTTGGTTGGAGCGAATTATCAGAAGCAGCCACCTCTATTGCCCAGCTGAGCTCGCTTAAAGGAGTGCGTAATTGATGAGATACAATAGCAATAAATTCATCTTTTGACTTTAACAAATTAATTTCAGCAGTTTGGTCATAAATCATTTTTATAAAAAATTCTATATTCCC
>CAYMYP010000050.1:0-3439 GCA_964394705.1 uncultured Candidatus Saccharibacteria bacterium
AAAAATTTAAATTTAGAAATTTCTAAGTCTTTGGCCGAAAAAGTTAATAATTCTTTTTCAGAAAACGCGCTAAAAGTAATGAAAAAAAGATATTTGCAAATTAAACCGGATGGTTCTCAAGAAACTCCAACTGAAATGTTTTACCGAGTTGCAAGATCTTTAGCTGAAATAGAAAAAAAATATAACAAAGACGATCAATTTATAAAAAAATTAACAAAAGAATTTTTTGAAATTATGGCAAATAAAGAATATACTCCAGCTGGAAGAACTTTAGCAAATGCCGGAACAAATTTACCAACAATTGCTAATTGCGTTGTATTAGAAATTAAAGATTCAATGGAAGGAATTTTCCAAACACTAAAAGAAGCTGCTCTTCTTCAGCAAGCTGGTTGTGGACTTGGTTTTGATTTTTCAAGTTTAAGACCAGCAATGAGTCCAACTATTAGATCAAAAGGAGTTGCCAGTGGTCCGGTTAGTTTTTTAAAAATTTATAATGAAGCTTTTGGAATAATTAAACAACAAGGAAGACATGGCGCAAATATGGCAATGATGCAAATTGATCATCCTGATATTTTGGATTTTATAAGAGCAAAAGAAGTTGAAGGCGAATTAAGAAATTTTAATATTTCTGTAAAAGTAACTGATGAATTTATGAAAATGCTTTTAGAAAATCCTGATGCTCAATGGTATTGTAATTGGAAAGGAGTAAAAACAAAACCTCATAAAGTTTTAAGAGCGACAAATGGATCTGTTATTGGTTACGAAGAAGTTGATATAACTGTAAAAGAGCTTTTTGATGAAATTGTAAAATGTGCATGGCTTAACGGCGAACCTGGAATTGTATATATTGATGAGGTTAACAGAACCAATCCCCTTCCCGGTCTTGGACCTATAAATTGTTCTAATCCATGTGGAGAACAATTTTTGCATCCGTATGATAATTGCAATTTAGGCTCAATTAATTTAGCTAAATTTGTCAAAAATGACAAAATTAATTGGGAAAGACTAAAGCAGGTTACAAAGCTTGCGACAAGATTAATGGATAATGTAATTGATATGTTTAATTTTCCGGTTGAAGAGTTGAATGAAGTCGCACGTAAAAACAGAAGAATTGGCTTGGGCATTATGGGTTTTGCTGATTTATTGTACCAACTTGAAATTCCATATAATTCAGAAAAAGGGCAAAAATTAGCTGAAAAAATAATGAAAACTATTACTGAAACAGCACATAAAACATCACAAGAATTAGCAAAAGAAAAAGGCATATTTCCAAATTGGCATTTATCTATTTATAAAAAGAAAGGTATTAAAATGAGGAATGCAGCTTTAACAACTGTAGCCCCAACAGGTTCAATTTCAATGATATTTGATACTTCTTCTGGTATTGAGCCCAATTTTGCTTTGTCATACATTAAACAAGACAAAGACGGCCATCAATATAGATATTTTAATGAATATTTTGAAAAAGCTTTAAAAAAATATAAATTTAGCGAAAAAGAAATAGAGAAAATAAAAGATGAAGTTATTAAAACAGGAAGTATCCAACATCTAGAGAATTTACCAGAAAAATTCAAAAAAACATTTGTAGTTTCATTAGATATTTCAGCTGAAGATCATATTAAAATGCAAGCGGCATTCCAAAAATATGTAGACAATTCAATTTCAAAAACTATTAATTTCCCATATGAAGCTACGCAAGAAGATGTTAAACAAGGATTTATTTTGGCATGGAAATTAAAATGCAAAAGCACAACAGTTTATAGGAATGGAAGTCGCGAAGTGCAAATATTAAATATTGGCACTGGAGAAAATATTAAATCTCCTCTTGAAATTGGTAAATTATCTACAAAAGAAAATAACAGCGAACAAAAATTAATAGAAGAAAAATTAGAAAATATTGATGAAACAAGAATTGAACCGAAAAAAAGACCAGAAGTTATGTCTGGCAAAACATATAAAGTAAAAACAGGATATGGTAATTTGTATATTACAATTAACAACGATGAATCAGGAATGCCTTTTGAGGTTTTTGCTACAATTGGAAAATCTGGAGGATTCTTTCAGGAACAAAGTGAAGCAATTTGCAGATTAATATCTTTAGCATTACGCTCAGGAATTAAAATAGAAGAAATTATTGATAACTTAAAAGGAATAAGAGGCCCAATGCCTACAATCACGTCAAAAGGAACAATTTTGTCATTGCCTGATGCTATTGGTAAAATTTTAGAAGAACACGTTAAATTAATAGATAATAATAAAATTGACAATAGCGGCTTGTTAATAAATCAGCCACAAGAAAATAAATTAAACTTCAACATTGAAGGAAAAGAAAAAATAGAAGCTAAATTAAATAAAAATTCAAATAATCAAATAAAAAAATCAATTGCTGATTTTGGATATGCTCCTGCTTGTCCAGAATGCGGTTCTCCATTAACTCTTGAGGAAGGATGCATTAGTTGTAAAAATTGCGGATTTTCCCGTTGTGGATAAAAAATAAAAATATTTTATAATTAAAATATGAAAGAAAGTGATTTTAATAAAGATAATTTTGACGAAAAAGAAAGCGATAAATCTAAAAATTCAAAAAATAAATCTATTCAAGAGGACCTTAAAAGATTTTACGATTACCTAAAAGAAAATGAAGAATTTATTGAAAACAGTAATGTAGAAACTTATATAGAGGCATATCATATGTATGTTAGAGCCTTTAATGCTTTAAATAATTTTTACAGAAATAAACAAATAGAAAAAATTCAAGAATATTTAACCTTTGTTAAAGAAATAGATGAAATTTTTGCTAAAATAGCTGATAAAATAAATGCTCCCCTACCGGATAAAAAATTATTTGATACAGCTTTATTGTACTTATCTGAACTTAATCCTGGAGAAAAAAACTAAATTTGAATTTTTGTAAAATTTAATTTATAATAAAAATATTCCGGCGTAGCTCAATGGTAGAGCGGCTCCCTGTTAAGGAGATGGTTGCAGGTTCGAGTCCTGCCGCCGGAGCAATAGAATAAAATACAAACTTAAAATTTTCAGAGGAATTTGAATGTTTGTCCAGTTACGTCAATGGCAGGACTGAGCGAGCAAACCTTTTCATCTCAAAAACTAAAATTCATATCGTCAAACTTTACTTCTGATAAACAGCACTAACAAACTTTTGAAATTATTTTGCCTAATTTAATCCACAAATCCAAAAAGCGGAACCTCCGCTGACCCGCCGCCAGTCAGCTGCTCAGCGACAGCTAACGATGCAAAAAAATTGCTTTACCTTCTAAAAAAAAATTAGCCGCGCGCAAAACCAAAAAATGAAAGGCAATTTTTCTACTCGATATACTCTGTCACCGTCAGATAGATAGCGGAGTTGTAATGTTTTCGAAAGCTTGGTATGAATTTCAAATGAGAATACTTTTTGTGGGAAAGATTTGGAAAAAAT
>CAYMYP010000051.1:0-3411 GCA_964394705.1 uncultured Candidatus Saccharibacteria bacterium
TTAGGTCGTCAAAAAATCATAACTTCTTCCAACTTCTTGTCATTTTGTCATTGTAAGACCAATAGTTTTGCAATGACACCAAATTGGAAAAATCCCAAATTAAAGACTAAAACCTTGTTGATAACACAAATTAAATATAATTTTTATATTTTATATAGGGCACAAAATGTTTTGAAATTATGCAATAATGAAAAATTTTAAATTTAAAATTAAAATTCTTACTCAATATGCCTAAATTTTAACTTTTGATTTGTATTTTTATTTAATATAATCGGATTAGTTTTGATTTTTAAATTTTTGTTAGTTTTTAGATTTTAAATTTTATTTTAATTAATATACTCTTCTGTGCCGCCAATAATTTCTTCAATAGAAACAACGCCTTCTAACGCTTTTAAAATGCCATCTTGGCGCATTGAAATCATATTTTGTCTTTGAGCTTCTTTTAAAATATTTTGCAGGGTTGGTTTAGAAACAACAATTTCTTCAAGTTGAGGCGTCATTTCCAAAACTTCAAATACTGCAATTCTCCCTAAAATTCCTTTTCCTTTACAAATTCTACATCCTTCGCCATGAAAAATTTTATATGGTGGTTGATATTTTGATCTTATTTCTTCTGGTAAATTTTCTAAATTTTTTTGAATAATTTTTTGAATCGCATCAGGAGCAATTTCTTCTTTTTTGCAATTATCACATAATTTTCCAAAAAGTCGCTGAGCCATCATCAAATTTAATGAAGGTGGAAGCAAAAATGGCTCAACGCCCATATCAATTAAACGCGGAATTACACCAAGTGAATTATTCGTATGCAATGTTGATAAAACAATATGTCCTGTTAAAGCAGCTTGCACAGCTAAACTTGTAGTTTCTTTATCGCGCATTTCACCAATCATAATAATATCTGGGTCTTGCCTTAAAATTTGCCTAAGCCCTGATGCAAAATCATAACCAATTTCAGGATGAACTTGAGATTGATTTACGCCTGGCACAAAATATTCTACGGGATCTTCTAAGCTTACTATATTTACTTCTTCTCTATTTAATTTTTGCAAAAATGCATACAAAGTAGTTGTTTTACCAGATCCTGTTGGACCGGTAATTAAAATCATTCCGTACGGTTTGTTTAATCCTCTTAAAACTTTTTTAAAATTTTCATGAGCTAATCCAAGACTGTCAAAATCTTTCAAGCCTGTTGTTGGATCTAATACACGAATTGCGGCTTTTTCGCCTAAAGGCGTTGGGAAAGTGGCAACCCTAAAATCAATATATTTATCAAAAATTTTTGCCCTAAATCTTCCATCTTGAGGAATGCGAGTTTCATCAATTTTTAAATTAGAAATTACTTTAATTCTTGAAATAATTGGTTGAGCAAGAGATATTGGCAAAATTGCAGCTTCTTTTAAATCACCATCTATTCTAAAACGAATCTTTAAAGTTTTTTCGCCGGGTTCAATATGAACATCAGATGCCCTGCGATCAACAGCTTCTTTAAATGTTTCTGAAACAATTTTTATAATTGGAGCCTCCTCTCCGCCAGCGCCTAAACCTTCATCTAAAGAAACAGTCTTATTCACATCGCTGGTTGATTTAATCCCTAAAGATTTTACAGCGCGCTCTAATTCATTTTTATAAGGAGAATATTTTTTTAGAACCTCAATCCAATCGCCATAAGTAATAATATATACCCCCAAATTAAAATGGTATCTTTTTGCAATAAATCTTAAAACATCTTGAGCAGAAATATCGTCTGGATTTAACATCCCCACAATTAAGTTGTTATCAATAAGATCCATTGGAACTAAACGATAACTTCTTGCAGTTTCTTCTGGAATAATTTCTAAAAGTTTTTCATTTAGTTTATTTACATCAAGTTTTCCAACTGGAATATTAAAAATTTTACTTTTTAAATTAGCAATTTCTTCGTCTGGGACTAGTTTTTGCTCAAAAATTACCTGTTCTAAATTTTGACCACTAATCAAAATTTCACGATTTATTTTTTTAGCCTGATCAGCTGTTAATAAATTATTTTCTACTAATATATTTAAAAATTTTTCATCTGCCATTTTTTTAATTTTATTCTCTAATAACCCTTAATAATTCATCAATTGTTGTAATGCCTAATTCTGCCTTTTTCAACCCATCCTCAAACATTGATTCGCTTCCATCTTGCCGAGCCTGATCCCATAAAATTTTTACAGAAAAATTTTTATTTGATATTATCTCTTTAATTTTATCATTATTTTCAACATATTCAAATATACCCACTCTTCCATAATAACCACTGCCTCTACATTTTTCGCATCCTTTACCCTTAAAAAGAATTTTAGGAATTTTATTTAAAAAATATTTTTCCTCTATCCCCAAATCCTTAAATTGATCAATTATTAAATTTTTAATATCATCGTTAATTTCATAAGAATAAATACAATTTAAACAAATTTTTCTTACCAATCTTTGAGCAATAATAATATTTATAACTGAAGCAACTAAATAATTTGGTATGCCTAAATCAATTAATCTTGGAATGGCTGTCGGCGCATCATTGGTATGCAAAGAAGATAAAAGCAAATGCCCAGTTAAAGCAGCTTGCACAGCAATTTCAGCAGTTTCAGAATCTCTAATTTCACCAACCATAATAATATTTGGATCCTGACGCAAAAGAGCGCGGAGCCCTGAAGCAAATGTAATTCCAGCTTCTGGATTAATTTGTGATTGATTAACATAGCGCATATTATACTCAATAGGATCTTCAATTGTGCAAATATTTACTTCTGGTTTATTTAAAATATTAATAATTGCATACAAAGTAGTTGTTTTACCAGAACCAGTTGGACCACAAACAAGAATCATTCCATAAGTTTTTTTCAAATTATCTTGAACAGTTTTTAAATTATTATTTATCAAGCCTAATTCTTCTAAAGATAATGGTTTTTGAGAAGCCTCAAGTAAACGCATTTCAATTTTTTCTCCATAAAAAGTTGGCATTATTGATACCCTTACGTCAATTAATTGGTTCATTTTAGTGTATCTGAACCTTCCATCTTGTGGTCTAAAATGTTCATCAATTTTAAGCCCTGATAAAATTTTAATTCTTGCAACTAAAGCATTATGAATAATTTTTGGTATTCTTATAATCTCATGTAAAATTCCATCAATACGATAACGAATTAATGTATAATTTTCTAATATCTCAATATGAATATCAGAAGATCTTAAAGAAATAGCATAAGAAATTATGCTATCAACAATAGTTGCAATAGGCAAATCAGCCGCAGCTTCTTCAAGGCTTTTTTTCTGCGACCTTAATGATTCTTCAATGCTCGATTCAATAATTTTTTTAAAATCAGCTGTTGTAAACTGGCCATAAATAGCAAAAGCCATATTTAAATCCTCTGGCGAAATTAAAAATGGTTT
>CAYMYP010000052.1:0-3141 GCA_964394705.1 uncultured Candidatus Saccharibacteria bacterium
TTGGCGGTCAAAGATCTAATGATATTACTTTTGTTGTTTCGAGATCGTCTTCTTTTAATATTCCATGGGGCGAAGTAGAAGCTCTTTACGGGAAAACAGTGGCAGAAAACGTAAAAAGAATGGTAGAGGATCAAGGAATATCCCCAATGTTAATTAGAGAACTTGACAAATGGACTGGCGCAATACATTTTGAATATAAATTACCTTTTCCAAGCCCGAATCAAAATATATGGGTTTATGATTTAAGTACTGGACAAGTTAATTGGCAAGGTCCATTGCCCCAGCCGTTTTCTTCAGAAGAGGCTCAGCAAAAAATAAGAAATTACTTATCCTCTCAGCAAAATCAGGATAGTATTACTCAGCAAAATCAGGATAGTATTACTCAGCAAAATCAGGATAGTATTAGGCTTTCTATTAACAAAACTAATTTTCTTTTAACTGACAGTTGGATGTTAACCTTAACAAAAGCTCCGGCAAATCAACCAGTAACAATTTGTGCAATTGATAACAAAGGAGCAAGATCCTGTACTCCTGCTTCAAGTTTGGGCTTGCCAGCAACTACTAATAATCAAGGTCTTTGGACCGCTTCTGGAAACTGGCTTAAAAATGGTGTTCCAGATGAATCAGTATTAGGGACTTGGACAGAGTGGGTTTATGTCGGGGGAACACTTCAAGGTGGTAATGTTGTTGGCGGTCAAAGATCTAATGATATTACTTTTGTTGTTTCGAGATCGTCTTCTTTCGGTCGGGAGAGTAGTTCTTCTTCTGGACTTAATCCTTTAAATGTATTTTCTTATACTGGCCCAACCACTTTCCCTGGCGAAAGATTAAATATTACACCTCCTCCAACTGTTAATCAGAGCAATCTACCATCAACTTCTATTAATACTTTAAATCAATTTTTGCAAAGCCTAAATAATGCCTCTTCATTATTAAATATTATTGATAACTCAAATTTAGAAAAAGATACGAAGAGAATACTACTAAAAACAGTAAGACAGATTATTGAAATGATTGAAATGATAGTTAATTTAATAAATAAATTAGATTCATCATCAACTACTTTACCTTTATTAAATAATATTAGATAATCCCCCAACTTCTACTTCAACTTCTACATCTACCTCTACTTCTACATCCACTTCTACCTCCGCTTCTACTTCAACTTCTACCACAACAATTATTCAAAAAATTTCCAATCCAGTTACATTAAGATATCTTAAGGATAACATCACTAAATCTGGTTGGGTGGCTATAAGGGAAATGAAATTTTATGACAGGCAAGGAAATGAGATAAAACCGATAGATGCAACTTCGAGCTGTGATTGGTGTGGTTATGGAATTCCACCAGAATATAGTGTAGGGCCAAAAGGAGTTTTTGATGGTGACCTAGATAAAGTTTGGAATGCAGGAGAGACAGCGCCTAATTGTAGTTGGTTCGTGCCGCATATGAGAAATGATGGTATTTATGGTGTTGGTTGCGTGCCATCAACTATTCGTCAGGCCTGGATCCGGGTGGATTTTGGCAAAAATGTAGAATTATCTAAAATCCGTATTAATACAATGGGTGATAGCGCGAATAGAGTAGATGAATTAACAGGAAGTGTTGATGGTCAAAATTATTTTCCGGTATGCAAAATTAGCGCCTCTCCTCAAAATCCAGCCAGAGATGGCTATTGGATTGAGTGTAGTATTTAATTCATTTGTTTAAAATAAATTAATCCTGATAAAATAACAAGAAGAGGAAATTCGCATCCGCAATTTAAGAATAGCGGCCAAATTCCTTGGCTAAAATTCCATATAATATCTATACCGGAAATTGCACTAAAAATATAAATACTTTTTCTTTTCATTTGGAAGTATAGTTTTAAAGCAAAAATTCCAGATGCAAAAATTACTATTTCAATTATAAGATGCGCAATAGATAATTTATTTTGTTTGATAAATCCAATAATTCCAATAATTCCTAAAAGAACCATTATAAGCCATAAAATTCCTATATATCCTAAAAAGGTTATTAAAAGTGGTCTTTTTATTGATTGATTTTTATTTTCATAAATTTTTTCTTTTATATTTTTATCCATTTTTAAATTTTATCATTTAAAATTATATAAGTAAATTTACTTTTTAAATATTTTATAATAAATTAAAATTATGACCACAATTGATAAATTTAGTTTATTTTTTCTTTGTATTATTTTTTTGATTCAAATATTTAGGCGCGATATACTTAAAAAAATAATTTTTGTTTGGATATTAGTTGTTTTAGGAATTTTTAGCGCTGGAATTTTTTATAGTTTTGAGCAGTATTTTTTATGGCAAAAGGATCCATTTGCTAAATTTTTAATACCCCCATATCAAAACATTGCTTTTTTTTTAAGATTTGTAGGTTTTAAATTTTTTTTGCCATGGCTTTTGGCTTTGGTTTTTGCTTTAATTTTTAATTTAGTTGCAAAATGGGCGAATAAAAAATATGATGAACGTTTTTTTGAAAACGAAGAAATTCCAATGGCTACATTAGGATTTTTTTTAAGCGGCTGGCCAGGATTTTTGTTTTATTTGTTTTTAATTTTAATTTTTGGTTTAATTTTGACGTTTTTTTATACTTTAAAAAATAAAGGCAGAGCTCCTTTTTATTATTTTTGGATTTTAGCTGCAATTTTGGTAAATATTTTAAAATTTATATTGCCTCAAAATATTTGGAAATTTTTTATTATTTCTTAATAAAATTTGGAAAGATTTTTTGTTTTGTATTAAAATGAAAATATGATATTGCCCATACCACAGAATCAAATTAAACAAAAATTAGTTCAAGATAATTTAATAACTCCGGAAAGGTTTGATTTTTTTGTAGAAGAAGCCGAAAGAAAAAATCAAAATTTAGTTGACATTTTGCTTTCTGAGGGGGTAATTAATGTTAGTTATTTTTATAATTTTTTAGCAGAATATTTAGGAGTAAAACTTATAGATTTAAATTCAATAACAATTAATGAAGAAATTTTTAGATCTTTACCAGAAAATATTGCGCGTGAAAAGCAGTTAATTATTTTTGACAAAGAAGCAGATGGGTCTTTAGATGTTGCAATGTTAAATCCCTCTGATTTAAGCACAATTGAATTTTTAAAACAAAGGTTTGGCGTT
>CAYMYP010000053.1:0-3117 GCA_964394705.1 uncultured Candidatus Saccharibacteria bacterium
TCCAAAAAAGCTGAAATAGGATCATATTTTTTTTCTTCATCAATTGCCTCAAAATCCACATAAGTTTTTATAGGATAAGCGCTTTCTTTTTGTAAAAGCAATTCGGTCCCCCAAAGATCTAAATTTCTTTCTTTAACCTCTGCCATATTTTGTGGTAAATTTAGTACATAGTCATCAACTTCAATTAATTCAATTTCAGGATAATAAGAAAAAAATGCTGCCTCAACTATTGAACGCCTAGCACGAGGAACCCTAATAAAAAATTTGATGTTTCCACCAAAACTTACAATTTCTAAAGCAAACCAAACAGTTACCTCGCCATCCAACCATTTTTCCTTAAAATTCCCAGGAGCATTTCTTAACGCATAAAGCGACATTAAAATTTGCTCCATTGCTTTAGGATTTTTTTTAATTTCGCGCGGAATTCTTATTTCAAATAAACTCATATCAAAAGCTTTACCATTTCTAAATTGCTCGTTTTTATAAAAAAGATATGTTGATTTAAAAACATTAATTAAAATTAAAAAAGCCCAAAACCACCAACTTAGTTTTAAAAAATCTAAAAAAATAATTAAAAAATTTTTAAAAGCTTCTAAAAACATTTCATTTGCCTAAATTAGGCTTCTTTAATTTTATAAGTTCCATCGCTTAATCTTTCAAAATAATTTTTATTTTGCAAATTTGCCAAAATAGTATTTTGCTTTAAAAACCTGGTTTTTTGAATAGCCAAAATAATTTCTTGAGGTTTTAGGGCGCCTTCTTTTTTTAATAATTTTACAATTAACTCGCGCGCAGTGCCAGGCTCATACCCCCATTCTTTTAGAGCATATAAACCTCTCCCAACCAAAACAAATCTTTTGTCTTTAATTAATTCATTATGAACAGTTGGAGTAGAAATTAATTTTTTGTTGTTTTTTATTTTATTAACTTCTTCTGAAATTTTTGTAAAATGCAATGGAGCTTTTTTCTTTTTTAAAACTAAATAAATTTTGTCTTTAATAACTTTTGGATTTATTTCTGGCCAACTTATTAATCCAATATCTCCATATTGGTTGGTTTGAATTTTTTTAGTAATGCTTATGTAATTAATTGCAAATTTTTTTTCAATTTTTTCTTTTTTAATAAAATTTTCAAATAATTGATGATACGCGCCATCTAAAACTTTATTTTTGTTTTTGTTTAAAACATCAATCCATTTATTAATAAAATCAAAAATTTTCTTAAGATTAATATCTTTTAAATAATAAAAAGAGCGAAAATTTTTATCTTCTTTATAAAATTTAAATTGATTTGAAAATTCGCTTAAAAAATATAAATTATTTTCATCTAATCCACTTATTTTTGAAGAAGCTGAATTTAGAATGCTATCTACGCGCATAATTCCGCCATTGCTTTTAATTATATTTTCAATAATATTTACAGTAGACTTTAAACTATCATTATCTTCAAAATTCTTTCTTATATTTTTTAAAATTATCCTTTGAATTTGACGGACTCGCTCACGAGTAATTCCAAATTTCTTGCCCAAAAAAGCCAAAGTTTTTGCCCCCCTGCCATCTAAATTATACCTTGCAATCAAAATTTGTTTCTGCCTAGGATTTAGATTATCAATTAAATTGTTTATTATTTTCGAAATAATTATCATAATTTAATTATATACTTTTTTTTACTTTCAAGTCAAGAAAGATGCTTATAAAAATAGGTATAAAACTAAAAAATAAATATAAAAATATTAATTTAGTTCATTATCATTATTATTGTTAAATAAAAATTTAAATAATTTTTTAAATTTATCTATGGAAAGAATTTTTTTAATTATTTTTGAAATTATAAATTCTAACAAAATAAATAAAGGCAAACCAATAATAAATAGCCATTCAAGCCTATTAAATATTTTAGTTACATTAGCAAGTGAAGTTAATCCAAGTATAATCCCAATCGAAAGAAAATAGACAACAAATATCATAAATACAGTTATAATTAAAGAAGTTTTAATAAATTTTTTAAATTCTTTTTGCGCCCATCCTAACATAAATACAATTATTGAAGAGGTATAAAAAAATTTTCCAAAAAAATACCACTTCATTCCATTTTTGTTTACAATTTCTTCAAATTTTAAATTGTGTTTATTAAATCGATTTAAAATAAAATATCCTAACTTTGTATCGCGCAAAAATTTTCCCAAATGAAACCACAAAATGTCGCCGCTTATATCTGCTAAAAAAACTACTATAAACATTAAAAATAAATATCCTAAACCAAGCTGCGCTTTAATTACTAATAAAAATCCAATGAAAGAAAAAACATTCCCTAAAAAAATAATCGCTAAATAAAATAAAAAATAAGCTGAAAAAATATTCTGCTGAAATATTTGAATTAAAAAATGTTGAGCTGGCTGTTCCATTTTTAAAAATTATTTTGCAAATGGATTTTTGCTGCCTTTAATTTCAAAATGAAGATGACATCCAGTTGACTCGCCAGTATCTCCAACTTCTCCAATTTTTTCTCCTTGATTTACATAATCTCCTAATTTTACATTAACTAAATTTAGGTGGGCATACAAAGTCCTAATTCCGCCTAAATGTTCAATTTCAATATATTTGCCATAACCAGAATTCCATCCTGTTTTGGCTAAATTTATTACTAAACCGGATTCAGATGAATAAACAGGCGTTCCGCAAGAAGCAGCTATATCAACTGCATTTTTAGGATGAAGCTTGCCCCAATTAATTCCATCTGTTGGCAAAATAAAGTTTAAGTGGGGCTGCTCATTTTTTAATGATAAAGACAAAACTTTTTTATCTGGATTTATAAAATCATTTCCCAAAACAATACCCTTTGCAAGCAACTCACCGTTAAAATAAATAGTTTCTTCTTTTGACCTTAAAGTATCATATTTTAAAACAGCTTGATTATTATTGCTTACAAAATTTAAATCCATTGGCCCGCCCATAATTCCTGTATTTTTAAAATCAGAATTTTTAAAATTATTTAAAAATATAATATTCCCCAGGTTTAAAAACATAAACAAAAAAGTGGCCAGTATTACTGGCTTTATTAAATTTTTATTAAATTTTTGTTTAAAAGTACTAATGTTTATAATTATACTCAAAAAAT
>CAYMYP010000054.1:0-3038 GCA_964394705.1 uncultured Candidatus Saccharibacteria bacterium
CCAAATAAATAGTTAAAAATAAAATATATGAACACAAAAAATAATTTTAATAAAAAAATAATTTTATTTATTTTAATTTTAATAATAAATTTTGCTTTAATAAATTATTCTTTTGCTCAAAATAATTCTTCTAATTTAGGCGGTGAAAGTAATTTTATTTTAATAACGTGGGAAGCAAAAAATTTTGTCCCATATAATTTTAATGGCAAAATTATGCCTACCCCAGGCTCTCCTATATCTATTTCTTTTGAATATATAAAAAATAATAAAGTTGTTGATTTATCAAAAGAAGAAATATATTGGTATATTAATGGTAATTTATTTTCAAATACGCCTGGGACTAAAAAAATAAATGTTGTTGCTCCATCACAAAATTTTGATGTAAGAGTTGAACTGCCGAATGTGCAAATTTTTAAAACCATAGAAATTCCAGTAGTAAAACCATTAATTGTAATTGATGCGCCATTTCCTCAAAGAACAGTTAAGTCTGATTATTTTGAAGTAAATCTTTTGCCATATTTTTTTAATATACCCAACAATGATTTAGATTATTTTTATTCAGAATGGAAAATAAATGGGAATAAGGCTGTTGCTAATAAAGAAAATCCGCTTAATTTGAAAATTAAACTTGAAAATAAAAATTTAGAGAAAATTAATATCAGTGTTTTTGGGGCAAATAACTTAAATAGTTCTGAGTCGGCAACAAAAGAAATTAATATTTTAATAAAATAAAATGAAATATTTAAAATATTTATTGGTTATATTAATTATTCTATTAATAATAGGCGGGGGATATTTTTTTGGTTATAATTGCGATTTACAACCTCAAAATTGGCTTTCAAAAATTATTTATTCATTAAAGTGTGGAAAAACAATGCCACCAAACCAAGAAACACCAATGCCACCTAGTGTTTCTCAAAATACCAATCAACAAGGAATAGAACAAAATAATACTAATCAATTAAATATTAATAATAAATATAGCGTAATTTATAATGATGAAACAATTGACTATTCTATTTCAGAATTAGGCGAAGTTATTTTGCTTAATAAATTTGGAAAGGTTATTAAAATAAAAAACAAAGAACAAGAAACTATCATTACTAATTTAAATGTTTTTCCTAAAAATATTAATATTACAAAAGATGGCTCTAAAATTGTATTTGATTTAAATAATATTATTAGTATATTTGATGTTAACTCAAAAAAGTGGAGGCAGCTAGAACAAGAAAGTTTTGCCCCTTTTATATCAGAAAGCAATGAATTATTTTATTTTGTAAAAAAACAGGGTGATAGCGTTGATTTAATGAAAATTGATTTAAATAAAGAAAACGCCTCTTCACAAAAATTAATAAATTTAAATGCGCTTAATTATAAAATAATATCAAAAAACAAAGATTCTATATTGTTAGCATCTAATCCTTCGTCTATTGATATTGGGTCTGTTTTAGAATTTAATACTAAAACTAAAAATCTTTCTTTGATTTATGAGTTGCCTGGACTTATTTTCAAGTGGAACGAAAAATTTAATCTTGGGTTAATGTTTACTACAAATAATTTTAATAATTACAAGGGTGGGGTTTTAACTTTATTAAATAAAAATGAAGAAAATAAAACTTTTTCTTTCTTAACTCTTCCTTCTAAATGTGATTTTAGAGAATTCAAAAATAAAGAAGCTGTTTTGCAAACAACAATCAACACAACAACTACTTTAAACAACGAAGAAGCAAAAAATCAATCAAATAATATTCAATTAATTTGCGCTGTTCCACAAGATCAAGAAAAATTAAAATATCAAAGATTTGTTGATGATTATTTAACGAAAGAATTGTATACAGAAGATAATGTTTATTTAATAAATTTATCAGACCAAACCATGAATATTGTTTGGTCATCAAATAATGATTATTTTGATATGAATAATGTTAAAGTTTTTAATAATAAATTATTTTTTATAAATAGATTTGATAATAAACTTTATTCTATAGATATTTAAGTTTTTATTTAATAAAAATAACTCCAATAAAAAGTTAAAAAGTTGGGTTATTGTTTTATGGGTTTAACTATTACAAATCTATTTTTACCCTTACCCTGGCTTTCTGTTGAAACCTCGGGGTGAGACATTAATTCTATGTGTGCCAATCTTCTTTCATAAGAATTCATGGGCGGCAAAGAAACCTCTTCTTTTGTTGTTATTGCTTTTTTAGCTGCTGCCCTAGCTAATTCAATTATTAACTCCTCTCTTTTTTTGCGATAATTATTAATATCAACAAAAATTGATTTTGTGTTGTTTTTGTCTGCAATTAATTTAATTATTTTATTAATGTTTTCAACAAAAACTTGAATTTGTTCTTTTAATAAATTTTCATCTTCGTGAATAAAAACAGAACAATGTCCATGTTCTTTATCAAAATTAACGCTAAAATCATTAAACCCCATTTTTTTTATTAAATTATTAATCAGTTCTTTCCAATTCATTTTCTTTGTTTTTGGTTATATTTTTATTTATAAAAATCTGCTGCACAAAATTAAAAATGTTTGTAATCAACCAATATAATGTTACTGCTCCGGGAAGATAAGAAACAAAAATTAATGTAATTGCCGGACCAATGTAGTTAAACGCTTTTAATGATTTATTTTGTGTGGCTATTTTAAAACTTAAATTTGTTTGTAAATACTGAAAAAAAGCGGCTGCCACACCTAATATTATGCTTGGTTTTTCTAAATTTATCAAGCCCAAAAAAGTAGATTTAATAAATTCTGGATAATATAAAAAACTATATAATTTATTTAAAATAATTTTATTAATATCATGAGAAAAAATTTGATAAAGAGCAATTAAAATTGGTATCTGAACAATCAAAAAAGCATAAATTGTCATGGGGTTAATTTTATATTTTTTATAAAGATTCATTGTTTCTTCAATTTGTTTTTGTGGTTCTTTTTTGTATTTTTTTTGAATTTCTTTAATTTCGGGTTGAATTTTTTGAATGAGTGTTTGGGTTTTTATCATTTTTTGAGAAAGAGGATAAAACAAT
>CAYMYP010000055.1:0-3006 GCA_964394705.1 uncultured Candidatus Saccharibacteria bacterium
CACTGGTGGTCCCTATTTAATGGTTATAGGATTACTTCATGATGTTTCTACTTATTTAAAAGGAACAATTTATTTGATTTTATATAATTTGATTTTTGTTTTGCCGCTTTTAATTATTTTATTTATTGCATCTGATAAAAACCTACTTTCCCGCGTTCAAGAATTTAAAACAACTCAAAGAAAAAAAATGAAAATAATTAGTGGATTGGCAATGGTTTTTTTGGGCGTAGTTATATTTTTAATTTAAAATGATTTTAAGTGTTTTAATTTCAATTTTGG
Source organism: uncultured Candidatus Saccharibacteria bacterium (assembly GCA_964394705.1). Lineage (GTDB taxonomy): Bacteria > Patescibacteriota > Minisyncoccia > UBA6257 > 2-01-FULL-56-20 > CAYMYP01. Next base: position 280 of record CAYMYP010000055.1, read on the forward strand.
TTTTAAGTGGAATTGCGTTTTTACTAAATAAATTTTTACGGTTTAAAATTTGTCCGATTTGCGCTGGAGTTTTTTTAACTTGGCTTGGACTTTTAATTTTAAAATTTTTAAATTACAGTTTTGATTTTTTAATACTTGCTTTGCTTATGGGCGGGTCAGTTGTGGGAATAGTTTATAAATTAGGAGAAAATATAAAATCTGATAAAAATTTATTTTTATGGAAATTAATTGCAATTCCTTTGGGTTTTTTGGGTTTTTATAATTTAATTTATTTTAGGTTGTTATGGTTTATTTTAGCAGCGTTTTTTGTTGTGATTTTATTTTTTATTCTAAAAAATAATTACAATAATCAAAAGGTCGAAGAAATAGAGAAAAAATTAAAAAATTGTTGTTAATAATATGGAAGAAAAAATAATTGAAAATACTAATAAAAAAGCAGAAGAAAAAGTAGTAAAAGAAAAAAACATAAATTATTTTTATTTTGCATTAAATATAATTTTATTTGCTGGTTTAATTTTTTTGCTTTTTTCTTATCAATTTAAAATTAAAACGCAAAATAAAAATATAAGCGCAGTAAACGAAGTTGAACAAACTAATGCTTTAGAAAATGAAGTTTTGCCAGTGCAAGGAATAGCTTTACCAGTTAAATGGGGAAATTTAGGCAAAAAAATGGTTGAAATTGGAATAATTGATGCTACTAAATTTGAAGCTTTATATAATAGCCGCGGCGGATTAGATCAAGAAACTAAAAAATTATTGTACGAAGAAAATAATGATAATTTAGTTATAACTCCATCTAATGCGGGAGTGATTTTAAATTTATTATGGGCCTTTGGTATTGCGAATAAAAATGAAATTTTAGAAAAAGGACCGATGACTGATTCAAAATACGGAGGCGCTCAAATATTTGCTTCAACTGGTGGATGGACTTTGGCTAAAGGCAATGCAATGAATTATTATAGTAAATATGAATTAATAAAGTTAACTCCAGATCAGCAAAAACTTGTTGAAGAAGCTTCAAAAAATATTTATCGTCCTTGTTGCGATAATTCAACTTATTTTCCTGACTGTAATCATGGAATGGCAATGCTTGGACTTTTAGAGCTTTTGGCAGCCTCCGGGCTTTCTTTAGAAGAAATGTATAAAATTGCTTTGCAAGTTAACGCTTACTGGTTTCCGGATTCATATTTAACTATTGCTAAATATTTTGAGTCAAAAGGAATAAACTGGAAGAATGTAAATCCTCGAGAGGTTTTAGGATTTGATTATTCAAGCGCTTCGGGATTTAGTAGAATCTTAAAAGAAACAACTCCGGTTCAAAGCAGTGGTGGTGAAAGTTGTGGAGTTTAATTTTAAATAAGGTCGTTTTAATAAAATTTAATAAAATGATTAAGTTTATAAAATTTTTAGGAGCAGTTTTAATTGTTTTTGCTTTTGGAGTTTATATAACAAAAGCAGAAGAACAAAATTTTAATCAAACCAATTTAAGTTGGGACGAAGTTGTAAAACATACTCAAGAAGAAGAACAAGCAGGTAAAATTTTATGGGAAAAATTTAGCAACAAAGAAATTAGCTGTAGCGATTTAAAAGATGATGATTTTGATTCATTAGGAGAATATTTTATGGGTAAAATGCTTGGTGATGGTCATGCGGCAATGAATTTAATGATGATGCAAATGCATGGAGTAGAAGGCGAAAGACAAATGCATATTGCAATGGGTAAAAGATTTTCTGGTTGCGATGAGTCCGCAGTATATCCTTTTGGAATGCCAATGATGGGCTCTTTTGGATATCCAATGATGGGATTTTATAATTCAAGGAGTTGGTCGGCTCCTTTAAATAATTTAAATAATTCAATGATGAATATGATGAATTTTGGATGGCAAAGTTTTGGCCTCTGGGGAATTTTAGGTTGGATTTTTATGCTTGCTTGGTGGGTTTTAATTATTGTAGCATTAGTTGTTTTAATTAAATGGCTTTGGGATAAAATTGGAAATAAAGATGGTGCGTATAAAAATAATTCTAATGCATTAGAAATTTTAGCGCAAAGATATGCAAAAGGAGAAATCAGCCAAAAAGAATTTGAAGAAAAGAAAAAAGAATTGAAGGAATTAATAAAATAATTTTTTAGAATAGAAGGTCTTTGCTCTTGTGTAGAAAATGGAAAAGATGAAAAAATATGTATGTCCAATGGGTTGTGTTGAACCGCAATTTGAGCCGGGAAATTGCCCTGAATGCGGAATGAAACTAATAGAAATAGAAGAAGACAAATCTGATTCTCAAGACAACCATCACTTAAAAAATTATTCTCATAAACACACGCAGCGCAAAGAATACGACAAGCATACTGGCCATAGAGCAGAAGATTTTATTAAAAAATTTTGGCCTTCTTTATTTTTTACTGTTTTTATAATACTGCTTCCTAAATTATGGTTTGATGAAAATGGTAAAATTAATTATTTGATTTTAGCTTTAGGCTCTTTTGTTTTCTTTTATGGAGGATGGGTTTTTATCTTAGGCGCTTATAAAGAAGTTAAATATAAAAATCCCGGAATGATGACATTGATTGGGGTTGCTATTGCTTCTGCATATTTGTATAGCATTTATGCAATCTTTTTAAACAAGCCAAATTTTTTTTGGGAGCTTACAAGTTTAATCACTATTATGCTTTTAGGGCATTATTTTGAAATGAAGTCGATTGCTTTTGCGCAAGGCGCTTTAAAGGAA
>CAYMYP010000056.1:0-2931 GCA_964394705.1 uncultured Candidatus Saccharibacteria bacterium
TAAATGAAGTAACTGAAAAATTATTTAAAAAATATAAAACATTAGATGATTATATTAGGGCAGATATAAAAGAATTTGAAAAAGATATTAAATCAACAGGTTTTTACAAAAATAAAGCTAAAAATATCTTAGCTGCGGCAAAAATTATAAAAGAAAAATTTAAAGGGAAAATTCCGTCTAAAATGGAAGAAATTTTGACTTTGCCTGGAATTGGCAGAAAATCCGCAAATGTTATTTTAGGCAATGTTTATAATGTAGTTGAAGGCATTGCAGTTGACACACACGTAAAGCGGCTTTCGCGACTTTTAGGACTTACTAAAAATTCAGATCCAGACAAAATTGAGCGTGACCTAATGGCCATTGTTCCTAAAAAATATTGGTTTAAATTTACTTATTGGCTTATAGAATATGGAAGAAATTATTGTAAAGCAAGACCGCATAATCACAAAAACTGTCCGCTTGCTAAATTTTATATATAAAGTTAAAATTAAATATTAAAAAGGTTCGAAAAAAATTATTAAAAAATGGAAAAAGTCAAAAATGTTTTTTGGTTAGTGATTATAATTTTTATATTAGTTTTGAGTTATTCTGTTTTTAAATATGTCGATACTTATTCAAAATCAATTAAGCCTGATACTTATAAAAGTTTTGCGGTAACTGCCGAAGGCAAAGCTTCAGGAATTCCAGATGTTGCTGAATTTAGTTTTAGTATAATTAGCCAAGGGAAAGATTTAGCAGAAATTCAAAAAGAAAATACTGAAAAAGCTAATAATGCTATTAAATTTTTAAAAGAAAAGGGGATTGATGAAAAAGATATTAAAACAGTAAATTATGATATTAATCCTCAATATACTTATTATAATTGTTCTGAGCCAGTTGTTTTATCTGCGCCGTTAAATACTGCACCAGTAAATAAAAGTTCTTCTCCGCGTCCTTGCCCTCCACCTACCATAAGCGGTTATAAAATTACTCAAACTATAAATGTAAAAATTAGAGATTTTTCTAAAATTGGAGAAATTTTATCCGGTATTGTTCAATTTGGAGCAAATGATGTTTCAGGGTTGAGTTTTAAAATTGATGATGAAACTAAATTAGAAAACGAAGCAAAAGAAAAAGCAATTTTAAATGCAAAAGAAAAAGCCAAAAAAATTGCTGAAGTTGCCGGTTTTAAATTAGGAAAATTACTTTCAATAGAAGAAAGTAATGGAAATATTCCTTATAGAACGTATGAAGCAAAAACATTTGGCGTTGGCGGAGGAACAAGCGCTTTAAGCATTCCTGCTCCAGAAATTCAACCCGGTTCTTCAGAAATTTCTGTTAGCGTAACTTTACGCTATGAAATTGAATAATTTAAAACAAAAAGACCTCTTGACACCTGGAATTTATGCTTTTTATAAACCAAAAGGAATAAGCTCTTATGATGTTATTCGCATAATTAAAAAAAACTTTATACTTCAAGACAAAAAAATTGGCCATGCTGGAACATTAGATCCACTGGCAAGCGGAGTTTTGATTATTTTAATAGGAAAAGAATTTACTAAAAAGTTTGAAGATTTTAAAAATTTAGAAAAAGAATATATTGCTGAAATTTATTTAGGAAAAACAAGTAATACCTATGATGAAGCTGGCGAAAAAAATAAAATTAAAATAAATAAAAAACCAACTATTGATGAAATTAAAAATATTTTAAAAGAATTTAAAGGAGAGATTTTGCAAACTCCTCCAATTTTTAGCGCAAAAAAAATTAGGGGGAAGCCAGCTTATTTATATGCAAGAAAAAATATGGAAATAGAAATTAAACCTCAAAAAGTAGAAATTAAAAACATAAAAATTTTAAAATATAGCTGGCCAATTTTAAAAATTAAAACAGTTGTCTCTTCTGGAACTTATATTCGTTCGATTGCTCATAATATTGGACAAAAATTAAAAACAGGAGCATATTTAAAAAATTTAATTAGAACAAGAATTGGAAGTTTTTCGATAAAAAATTGCATAAAAATAGATAAATTTTTAAAATAAAGATATGTTTGATCTAGGAAAAATTTTAATAATTGTTGGAATATTTTTAATATTTTTAGGAATAATTGCAAGTGGAAGAATTGCTCCGTTAGGAAATCTTCCTGGAGATATTTTAATAGAAAGAGAAAATTTTAAATTTTATCTTCCAATAACAACAATGATTATTATTAGTTTAATTTTAAGTTTTATATTAAAATTATTAAAATAATATGCCTACACACAAAACAAAATTTTATGAATTAGCAAATTTATTTAAAGAACTGGAGAGTGTATCTTCAAGTCTTAAAATGATTGATTTATTATCTAATTTTTTTAAAAAAATTTCTCCAGAAGAAGCAAAAATTACTGCTTATTTGCTTGGCGGAAAAATTGCTCCTGATTATTTAAATAAAGAATTTGGATTAGCTGAAAAACTTGTAATGCGTGCAACTGCTTTGGCTGGAAATTTAAAATTAGAGGAGGTTCAAAAAAAATTTAATAGAATTGGAGATTTGGGAGATGTGGTTTTTGAGATAATTAAAAATCAAAATGGGAGCGGGCAGTCAATTTTAGATGTTTTTAATGATTTAAATAAAATCGCATTAAGTTCAGGAGAAGGATCTCAGGAAGAAAAAATAAAATTATTAGCTCAATTAATTCAAAAATCTTCTAATTTAGAAGCAAAATATATTATCCGAATTGTATTAGGAATTTTAAGATTGGGGGTAGGGGATATGACATTTTTATATGGAATTTCAAAAGCGCTTGTTGGAAATAAAAGCGCTAAAAAAACATTAGAACATGCTTATAATATTTTTTCTGACTTGGGAGAAGTTGCTTATGAAGCTTTAAAATACGGAATTAAAAATTTGGAAAAAGCAGAGACAATTTTAGGCATACCAATTTGAATGATGCTTGCGCAAAGAATAAAAG
>CAYMYP010000057.1:0-2899 GCA_964394705.1 uncultured Candidatus Saccharibacteria bacterium
TTACCGGATGAACAGAAAAAGCGATACCCGATTTTTCGCTTTCAACCATTTTTTGAACAACAACCGCGACGGATATTTTCTGTTTGTGTAAATTTTTTTCAAAACGGTAGAAAATAGCGCGCGGCGTAAACAATGAAGCCCAACATTTCTTCACGTTTTCGAGTAAGGTCTCTTCAGTGGTATTGAGATAACTTTCTAGTTGTCCAGCCCACGCCGCACTTGCTGAATCTTCTGCAGTAGCCGAAGAACGGACAGCGACATATTTAGAATTGAGGTTTTTGAAAAATTTTTGGATTTCCGTGGTAATATCTTGCGGCATTTCTGCTTGTAAAATCAAAGCTCTAATCTTTTCTGAAGCAGCTTCAACGGTATGCATCTCTTTATTGTTGACAGAATCCAAAGCCGCATCAATTTCAACATTCAAATCGGTTTCTTCCAAAAATTTTTCAAAAGCAGGTGCAAGAATTACAAAACCATCCGGCACCGAAACGCCAGCTTGCATCATTTCACCAAGCGAAGCACCCTTACCTCCGGCAATGGAAACATCATTTTTATTAATATTTTTGAGATCTCGCAGGAGTTCCATAATATTTCTATATTATCATTTCCTTGAGTTTTTTCAACTGAATCTCATATTTTTAAGCAAGGACGGTTCGGCAGGAGGGGGTTTGAGAGTGAAGAATGCCGAGCCGTCCAAGCGAACACCGTCGCCCGCGCGTAAGCGCGGAACCGAGCAGAAAAATCGCCTTTTATTTTTTGGTTTTGCGCGCGCCGATTTTTTCTTTTAGAAGGTGAGGCAATTTTTCTGTGAGGCAGGCCGACGCTTTGCGGCGGCTGGCAGCAGGCTTCTGAAAGTCAGGAATTTTCGGCAAAATAAGTTCAAACGGAATCAAAAAAATACACCAACTTGTCGGTCAAAAACCGGAAAGCGAAATTCTGGTGGGCACGGTAGGAATCGAACCTACGGCCTCCATTTTATCAGAATGGCGTTCTACCACTGAACTACGTGCCCAAAACTTATAATAAATTTAAATAAAAAGATTTTTAATGTCAACAATTCTACGCCTATTAAAAATTAAACCTTATGACCCTTAACTAAATTTAAAAGTTCTTCAATATGAGCTTGTTTATCTTTTGCTAATTTTTTGAAAAAATTTTGGCAATGCGCGCATCCTTTAGCATTTTTTAAATAATATTTTTGAATTCGCCAAAGCGATCTTTGCTCAGTTACTAATTGGCTTAAAAGATTATAATAATGATCTTTTAACATTTTTTAATAATAAAAACGGCCTTTGTCTAAATTATAGCAAAAAATTTAAAAATAAAAATTGTGCGCGCGCCCCGACTCGAACGGGGGACCTCATCGATGTCAACGATGCGCTCTAACCAACTGAGCTACGCGCGCTCCAAATATAAGAATAAAAAATTTTAACTCAAATTGCAATAACAATTATTCAATTAATTGCCTTTCTTTTAAAATTGATATTGCGCTATTTATATTAAATTCAATTGAACTTTTTTGAATATTGGGCAAATTTGTTACTTTTTCTAAATTAACAATTAAAATATCTATTGTTTTTATAAACACAAAAACCCCAAAAACAATAAAAATAATTGATAAAAATCCTAAAAATATTTCAAAGTATTTTTTTAAAAAAGCATTCATTTTATTCGTTTATATAAAAAACTTGACCTTCGCCCGAAAATCTATAAGAATTTTTGTCTGTTTGATTTAAATTAAAACCCTTTATATTAATTAAAAATTTTGATGATTTTTCTTCAATTAAATTTAAAAATTTTAAAATGTTTTCAATTTCTCCAGAAACATTAATAGAAAAATTTTCAAAGCCAGGACTATCATTTTGAGGAGCTTGGCCACCACCTGTAAAACTAAAACTTAACTGTACTTGCGAAGCCCTTGCATTATCAGAAACAAAATTAGATAAATCAATTAATTTATCTTTTGGCGGCAATAAATTTTTTAATTTTTCAAAATATAAATCAGCTTGCGGAGAAATTTCTTTCAATTTTGCTAAATTAGATATAGATAATGTATATAAAGCTAATTCACTTTTATATTTATAAATTTCTTCGCTAATCATATTTATTTTTTTTTGAAAATAAAAAATAAGCAAAAACGAAACCAAGCACACACCTACAATTATGCTTATGTTAATTATTAAACTCTTTTTAAAATCAATCATTTATTATATTATATATCTAAAATTATTTTTTACAACAAAATGAATATTTTAAAAGAAAAAATAAGTTATAATATTTTAAATATAATAACCAATTCAAATTATCAAAAATTAAAAGAAATTAAATCTAAATATCAAACTTGGGAAAAAGCTTTTAAAAACACTTTAAAAAACAATTTAAAATATAATCCCGAAAAAGAGTATGAAAAACTTTTAAAATTAAATATCAACCTAATTTTAGAATCAGAAAATGAATATCCTAATATATTAAAAGAAATTCCATTTAAGCCTTTTGGATTATACTGTATGGGCAATATTAATTTATTAAAAAATAAATCTATTGCCATAGTCGGCACAAGAAAAGCAACAGAAGAAGGCAAAGAATTTGCAAAAAATTTTGCTTATGAATTATCTAATCATTTTAATATAGTAAGCGGGTTTGCTTTTGGTATTGATAGTTTTGCGCATTTAGGAGCATTAGAAGCAAAAAAAAATACAATTGCTGTATTGGCAAATAGTTTATCCAAAATTTATCCAAAAACCAATGAAAACTTAAGTAAAAAAATTTTAAAAAACAAAGGGTTAATTATTTCTGAATATCACATTTACTCTTCTCCCCTAAAACATCGATTTTTAGAAAGAAATAGAATTATAAGCGGAATTTCAATTGGAGTTTTGATAATTGAAGCGCCAATACG
>CAYMYP010000058.1:0-2801 GCA_964394705.1 uncultured Candidatus Saccharibacteria bacterium
TATATTAAAATTATATTTAATAAAATTAAAAAAATGAAAAGCAATGTAAAAAATTTAATATTTATAGTTCCAGCAGCATTTGCATTATTAGCTGGAATTTATGGCGCTTTGTTAAGGCTTGGTTTTCCTTTGCCTATAACCTTATATTGGTATTCGCGTGATCACGGTGCATTATTAATTTGCGGATTCCTTGGAACCTTAATTTCCTTAGAAAGAGCAGCAGCACTTGTTAAATCATGGACATATATCACTCCTTTATTTTCAGCTTTTTCAGCTATTCTGCTTGTAATAAATGCTCCCCATTTATTAACTAAAATATCTGCTTGCCTCGCAAGTCTTTTTCTTATTATTTTATATTTAAAAATATTAGCAAACCATATCTCAAGAGCAAGCATTGTTATGACGATTGCAGCTCTTGATTGGTTTATCGGAAATCTGTTTTGGCTAAAAGGTTATTCAGTAAAAGAATTAGGGCTATGGTGGATTTCATTCCTAATATTAACAATTGCCGGCGAAAGGTTAGATTTAAGTCGCCTCTTAAAAACTACTAAAATATCAAATCTTCTTTTCTTAATAATCATTATTTTAATTAATTTTGCTGCTGCTTTATCTCATTCTTTTCCATTATTTGCTTTGAAAATATATGGAATCTCTTTATTTTCTTTATCTTTCTGGTTAATTAAGAATGATATAGCAAAGAAAAATTTGAATCAAAAAAATCTACTGAAATTTATTTCAATAACATTGATATTAGGATTTCTATGGCTGGGGTTAGCTGGATTAATTATTTTATTCAAATCTATTGATTATCCATATTATTATGATGCCTTCCTTCATTCAATTTTATTAGGTTTCATTTTTTCTATGATTTTTGCTCACGCTCCAATAATTTTCCCTTCCCTTTTTTCAATATCAATCAATTTTACTAATTTAATGTATATACCTTTGATTTTGCTCCATTCATCTTTAATCATTAGAATAGTAGCAGATTTATTAAATTCCTTTGAGGGAAGGAAATGGATAGGATTAGTAAATATAATAGCAGTGCTATCTTATATTGTAGTAATAAAGGCAACTATATCAATGAAGAAGGGCAGAGGCTTTAACTTTTGAATTCTTCCTCTTATGCCTTAATCTTTATTTTATTTTTCCCTTGATTTTTTGCTTCATAAAGAGCTTGATCCGCTAAATTAATTATCTCTTTACAAGTTGATAAATTTTTAAATTCTACAATCCCACCACTAAAAGTGAAATTATATTTTTGATTATTTAGCAAATGATTTATTTTTGAAAATGAAGCTTTTAACTCTTCCAAAATTAAAATTGATTTTGATAAAGGGGTATCAGGAAAAATAAGAGCAAATTCGTCCCCGCCATATCTTCCAATAAAATCTGTTTTTCTTAATCTTTTCTTTAAAAGTAGAGCTAAGCTTTTTAATATTTTATCTCCAAATAAATGCCCATATGTATCATTAATTGATTTAAAATTATCTATGTCAATCATAGCAAAAGACAAAGGGGTGCTCAACCTCATAGCTTTGGATATTTCATTTTCTAATTGTTCTTTAATTGCTGAGTAATTTAATAAACCTGTTAAACTATCTTTTATAATTAAGCTTTTTAAATTATGGGAACGCCTAATTCTATTAATTACAGAAGCTAACAAATATTCTTTTTTGATTGGTTTTATTAAAAAATCATCTCCTCCTTTATTCATAGCATAGAGCTGTTTATTAATATTAGTTTCAGTAGATAAGTAAACAATTGGTATATTTTCAAAAGCTTTATATTGACGAATTATAGAAGCTACTTCAATTCCATTTATTTCAGGCATATATATATCTAAAAGAATTAAATCAGGCTTAAATTGAATTATATCCTCTAATATATTAAAAGGATTTTCAACAACTTTACTTTCCATCCCAGCTTCTTCAAATATGGATTGATAAAAAGAGCATACTAAAGATTCATCTTCTACTATTAATATTCTATAGGCTGCTGCTGATGCTTCATTTAAAGAATCAAGCTTTTCAACAAGGATATCATAATCCACTGGCTTCTCAATAACTGTTTCTGCTCCACTCCTAATTGCCTTTAGGCGAAGATAAAAATTATCTTTATCGGTAAGAAATATTATTGGAATTTTTTTATTGGAGCCCTTATAAATACTATTCATTATTCCTGAAAAATCATCCGCATTTTCATAAGAATTCAAATCAAAAATAACAGCAAGAACTGCATTCTCATTTAAAAACTTTTCCATTTCTTTGGTGGAAAAAGAATTCACCGCGGTGTATTCAAAATGTCTTAAATGATTGCATATTTCCTCTGCTAAAATTTCATCTTTTTCAAATAAAACAATTAAAGGGTTAATACTTTGATTTTTTCGCTCATCTGATAAAAGTTTTGATTCCTTTTCAAAATGTTTCTTCCCAGATATTTCCTCTGCATTTTTTTTGAGCAAATTGTGATAAGATTCCTTCATTTGTGTTATATATTCATTGAATTTGTGATGATGCTCTTGCGAAAAAACAATTTTGTTTTCGATTATTTCATTTAATAATTTTAAAAATGAGTGAGCAACTTCATAGATTGTTATTAGATTAAAAGTTCCTGCTGTTCCGTACAATGAATGGATTATTTTATAAATTTCTTTCGTCTTTTCAGAATTGTTTTCATTTAAAATTAATTCACTCAATATCTTTTCTAATTCTTGGAATCTTTTGGGTAATTCTTGAATAAATTCTTCAGTTATAATCGCTAGCTCCACATTAAATAATTCTTTCTCTGATACCTTAATC
>CAYMYP010000059.1:0-2800 GCA_964394705.1 uncultured Candidatus Saccharibacteria bacterium
CGGTGATGGTTTTTTAAAAATTAAAGTTAACAAAATTGGCGAAGAAACATTTCTTTCCGGAATTAAAAAATTAATTAAAGAAGCGCAGTCATCAAAATCAAATCTTCAAATTTTAGCGGATGTTTTTGCAAAATACCTAACTTTTATTGCTATTGGAGTTGGGATTTTAAGTTTTGTTTTGTGGATTGTTTTTAAAAATGATTTTACTTTTGCTTTGGAAAGATTGGTTACGGTTTTAATTATTGCTTGTCCGCATGCTTTAGGCTTGGCAGTTCCGCTTGTAGTTGCAATTTCAACAAGCCTTGCAATTCATAATGGTTTTTTAATCAAAAATAGATTACAAATGGAGCTTGCAAGAAAAATTAATATTGTTTTGTTTGATAAAACTGGAACGCTAACTACCGGAGAATTTAAAGTAAAAGAAATCCGCCAGCTTGTCGATATTGGAAGTTCGCGTATTTTTCAAATAGCAGCTTCTTTAAATCAATATTCACAACATTTTATTGCTCAAGGAATTTTTAAAAAAGCAAAAGAAGAAAATATTACAATTTTGCCTGTAAAAAATTTTGAAAATTTAACTGGCAGGGGAGTAAAAGGAGAAATTGAAAACAAAATTTATTATTTAGGAGGAGATAATTTGTTAAAAGAATTAAATTTAAAAGCGCCTCAAATTGAAACAATTGGCACAGTGGTTTATTTAGTTAATGAGAAAAATATTTTGGGCGCAATTATTTTAGAAGATGAAATAAAAGAAGAATCAAAAATTGCAATTCAAGAACTTCATAAGATGGGAATTAAAACAGCAATGATTACTGGTGATAAAAAAGAAATTGCGGAAAAAGTTGCTAAAGAACTTGCAATTGACGAATATTTTGCTGAAGTTTTGCCTCAACAAAAAATAGAAAAAGTCAAAGAATTACAAAATAAAGGATTAAAAGTGATGATGGTAGGCGACGGTATAAATGATGCGCCGGCACTTATGCAAGCAGATGTGGGAGTTGCAGTTGGGGCAGGCACAAATGTTGCAATCGAATCAGCAGGAATAATTTTAATAAAAAACAACCCCCAAGATATTGTAAAATTATTGAAACTTTCAAAATTAACTTATAAAAAAATGATTCAAAATCTTTTTTGGGCAACTGGTTATAATATTTTTGCTTTGCCTTTAGCTGCTGGAATTTTAGCAAATAAAGGATTTTTATTTCCTCCATCACTAGCTGCAATTTTAATGAGCCTTTCAACAATTATTGTTGCTTTTAGCGCCTTGTTAATGAAAAAAGAATATAAAAATTAAATTTCTAAAAATTTTTTCTTGAAAACGAGATGTTTTTAAAAATTAAATTTTTTTAATTAGGATTTTTTAAAGATATTTTAATAAAAACTATAACAATCTTATAACTTAAAATGAATTTTTTATAAAAACATTCATTTGAAATTTCTAAATTTTTCCAAGAGAATAACAAAAAATGTTTAAATTATTTACAATTTTTGAATTGGTATACTATCGTTTAATTGTTTATTCAAGTATTTCATATTTTATTTGGGTTTATTTTACTATAATTTTGTAGGTTGCAATTACTTGGTTAAATAGATAAAATTATAAATTGAAGAAAATTAAATATATTTATTTATGAAAAGAATAATTTTAATTTTAATCATTATTTTTGTTTGTGTTGCTGGAGCATTTTATTTCTGGGAAAAATTTCAAACAAAACTTGAACAGGAGCAATTTACTATCAAAGAAACTTCTGGCATTAAAGAGAATGGTAAAATAGAAATAAGTTCTTCAACTAATTTTATTAATGAAGAACGTTGTAATGGATTAATAAGATGGAAGCAAAGCGATTCTGTTTTTTATTGTTTAAAACCAACTAAAGATGAAATTTTAATTAATTCTCCAAAAGAAAATGAAAAAATTAAAAGTCCTTTAAAAATTGAGGGGAAAGCAAAGGGCAATTGGTTTTTTGAGGCTCAATTTACAGCAGAGCTTTATGATGCAAATGATAATATTTTAGGCAGAACGATTTTAAAATCTAAGGGAAATTGGATGACAGAAAATTTTGTACCATTTGAAGGAGAATTAAAATTTAGTAAGCCAGCAACTTCTTTTGGTAAGCTAAGATTTTTAAGTGATAATCCTTCTGGTATTCCAGAAAAACAAAAAATTTTTGAAATGCCAGTTCAATTTGAAGAAATAAAATTGAGAAAAGTTTTGCTTTATTATTACAATACTGAAAAAGATAGAGATGAGAAAGGAAATATAAAATGCTCAAGAGATGGTTTGGTGGCAATTGAAAGAGAAATTCCTATAACTCAAACGCCGATTCAAGATACGATTAATTTATTATTAAAAGGAAAAGAAAATTTAACTCAAGAAGATATTTCTTTAGGAATTACAACAGAATATCCATTAGAAGGATTAAAATTAAAATCAACAAATTTGAAGCCTGATGGGACTTTAATTTTGGAATTTGACGATCCATTAAATAAAACAAGCGGTGGCGCATGTCGCGCTGGTATTTTATGGTTTCAAATTGAAGCTACTGCAAAACAATTTGAAGGAGTTAAAAGAGTTCAGTTTTTGCCAGAATATTTATTCCAGCCATAAAAACTGAATTAAATAAATTAAATAATTAATAAAGATGAAAATAAAATTATAAAGATATGAAAGATTTTTTAGATTTTATTAGAAAACAAGGGGTTGTAGGTTTGGCTACTGGTTTTATTTTGGGAGGAGCTGTTTCTAAATTGGTTAGCGCGCTAGTAAATGATATTATAAATCCTGTTGTTGGGTTGTTAT
>CAYMYP010000060.1:0-2793 GCA_964394705.1 uncultured Candidatus Saccharibacteria bacterium
ATAAAAAATTATAAATGATTCGGCTAATAAAATTATAGTCCTTTTAACCCAATTTTTATTAAGAGTAGATGTGATTAAAACAATACTTAAAAAGAAAAAAATTGAAATTATTAATTTAGTTAAACTAATTTTATCTTCAAAATAAAATTTAGCCGCATAGCCTAATAATGCTATTGCGACTAAATCTAAAACATCCAATATTAAAGATTTATAAAAACCGGGGGCTAATTCTTTTTTCTCCTTAAAATGTTTTACTTCAAAGCTCCACTTCCTATATTGCCTAGGTCAGGATTTATTTTGTTCTCCGGGAGAATTGCCATCTTTTTGATTATACATCATTTGTCCAATTTTTTGAAGCTCTAAAGATAAATTAGCTGAAGCTGATTTAATTTCTTCAATATTTTCCCCATTTTTAACTGATTTTAATTTCTCAATTTTTTCATTAATTGAATTTTTAATTTCCTCACTAATTTTCCCCTCAGCATCTTTTAACGATTTTTCAGCTAAATAAATTAAATTCTCTGCTTGATTTTTTACTTCAATTAATGCTTTTTTGCGCTCATCTTCAGCTTTATGTTCCATTGCTTCTTTTTTAAGTCTTTCAACCTCATCTTTTGATAAAGCAGTGGTCGCTTCAATTCTAACAGATTGAGTTTTACCAGTTGCTTTATCTTTAGCTGAAACATTTAAAATACCATTAGCATCAATATCAAAGGTAACCTCAATCTGAGGCACCCCGCGCGGAGCAGGAGGAATACCATCTAAAATAAATCTTGCTAAAGTTTTATTATCAGCAGCCATTGGTCTTTCGCCCTGAATAACGTGAATTTCAACAGAAGTTTGATTATCAGCTGCAGTTGAAAAAATCTGAGTTTTAGAAGTTGGAATAGTTGTATTTTTCGGTATCATTGGTGTAGCAACCCCCCCTAATGTTTCAATAGATAAAGTTAATGGAGTAACATCCAAAAGCAAAATATCTTTAACGTCTCCCTGCAAAACTCCTGCCTGAATAGCAGCTCCTATTGCAACAACCTCATCTGGATTAATTCCCCTGTGAGGATCTTTATTAAATAATTTTTTAACAGCTTCAATGATTGCTGGCATTCTAGTCTGCCCTCCAACTAAAATTACTTCATCAATTTCGCTCAATTTAAAACCAGCTCCTTTTGGAGGATCTGCCTCAACTGTAGTTTTTGTAAGCTCAATTGATTTTTCAATTAAATGCATTACTAAACTTTCTAATTTAGCTCGAGTTAATTTCATTAAAAAGTGTTTTGGACCAGAATTATCAGAAGAAATATAAGGTAAATTAATTTCTGTCTCAAAAGCAACAGAAAGTTCGTGTTTTGCTTTTTCAGCAGCTTCTTTTAATCTTTGAAGCGCTAGTGGATCTTTAGATAAGTCAATTCCCTCTTGTTTTTTATATTCATCAACTAAATATTCTAAAATTAATCTATCAAAATCATCTCCGCCTAAATGCATATCTCCGCCAGTAGATCTTACTTCAACAGTATTGTCTCCAACCTCCAAAACAGAAATATCAAAAGTACCACCACCAAAATCATAAACTACAACCTTCTTATTACTTCCAGAAATATCTCCTTTAGACCCAATTCCGAATCCATATGCTAATGCTGCTGCTGTTGGTTCGTTTAAAATCCTTCTTACTTTAAAACCTGCAATTTCACCAGCATTTTTTGTTGCCTGCCTTTGAGAATCATCAAAATAAGCAGGAACAGTTATAACTGCTTCTTCAATTTTTTCACCTAATTTTGTCTCCGCATCAGCTTTAAGTTTTGCTAATATAAAAGAAGAAATTTCTTCTGGTGTAAACCATCTATCTCCCATTTTAACTTCAACTCCTCCATTTTGGCTTTCTCTAATTTCATAAGGAACCCAATTTTTATCTAATTGTACTTCTGGATCAGAAAACTTGCGACCAATAAGTCTTTTAACTGAAAAAATTGTATTTTTAGGATTAGTAATTGCTTGTCTTTTTGCTAAAAGACCCACCAGTCTTTCACCCGACTTAGAAATAGCAACGACAGAAGGCGTAGTTCTATTTCCTTCATAATTTTCTAAAATGCGAGGCTCTCCTCCTTCAAGGATAGCCATCGCTGAATTTGTTGTACCTAAATCAATTCCTAAAATTTTTGCCATATTTTTATATAAAAATTTACAAGACCTTTATTTATTTTTAGAATTAACAGCTACCTTGACCCTTGCTGCTCTTATTATTTTATCATACAATTTGTATCCTGCTTCAATCTCTTCCAAAACATTTCCAGCTTTTTCGTCGTCTTCTACCTCCAAAATCGGTTCAGCAATACTTGGGTCAAGGGGCTTATTTATTTCAACTTTAATTTTTGACAATCCATATTTTTTTAAAACATCTTCAAGTTTTGCTTTTATCATATAAATACCCTTATCAACCCCGCCTGATTTTTCCAAAGCTGTAATTGCCAAATCAAAACTATCTAAAACAGGAATCAAATCTTTAATTAACTCTTCATTTGAATATTTTATAAATTCCTTAAAACGCTCTGACTCATCTTTGCGATAATTTGAAAAATCAGCTTTCGTTCTTTGCCAACCAGATAAATATTCTTCTTTAGCCTTTTCAGATTCTTCTAGCTTTTTTTTCAAATCATCAATCTCTTTTTTTAAAGACTCAATATTTTCTGAATCTGAATAAGAGATCTGATTGCTCGAATCTAATTTTTTTTCTTCGTTTTGATCATTCAAATTTTTGTTGTTTTCTTTCATTTTATTTTAAATATTGCTTAAGACCTT
>CAYMYP010000061.1:0-2774 GCA_964394705.1 uncultured Candidatus Saccharibacteria bacterium
CCGTTTTCAAAATTTTTAAAATTTTGATTTAAAATTTTTAAATCAGGTTTTAAAAAATCATTTTTTTTAACTAATTTTAAATTATTTATTTCTAAATTTATATTTTTAATTTGCTTTGCTAAATTATCATTATCAATAAATTCTACAAGATATTTTATATCTTTAGCATAAATAAAAGATTCTCCATTAATTTTTTTTAATAAATTATTATTTTCTCCAAAAATATTGAAAGTATAATCAAAATTTTGGGCAGCAATTTCGCTATTTGGATTTTGAATTTTGGCTAAAATGATTAATTTATTTGAAGTATTTATAAATTTTGTACTTAATATTTCAATATTCCTAAAATTTTCTGGCAAACAAATTTTTTGACAGGGCCCGCCACAATCAATTCCTTCTTCGCCTCCATTTTTTTTGCCGTCAAAACAAGTTGGATTATTTTTAAAAATAGAAAACAAAACAATAATAATTACAAAAATAATAACTAAAAATAAAAATCCATAAACAATTTGTTTAAATATTGATTTTCTCATTTTATTTATTATATAGAAATAAATTTCTTTAATCAATTGTAATTTTTTTTTAATTATTTTATTCTTAAAATATGGATAGTGGCAATGACGCAATCAATCAAAAATTAACTCAAATTTATAGAGATGCTGAAGAGCGCGAAGCTCAAAAAAGGGCAAAAAAATTTAATTTACCCTATATTGATTTAAGAACAATTCCAATTTCTTTAGATGCTTTAAAAATTTTAACAGAAGAACAAGCTCAAAAAGCAAAAGCTGCTGTTGTAGAAAAAAAGTTAAATAATATTGCTTTAGTTTTATACAATCCTGAATTATCTAATTCTCAAAAATTAATTAATAATTTAAAAGACAATGGTTTTACAATTAAAATTTTTATAGCTTCAGAAAGCGGATTAAAAGAAGCTTGGAAAATGTATAAATTTGTTCAATCAACTCAAGGACAAATTACTGGCAAAATTACCATTAAAGAATCAAGCTTAGAAAAATTAACAGAAGAACTAAAAGGATTATGTAAAATAAAATCAGAATTCGAAAAAATTAATTTTAAAGAAATAGCAACAACTGATTTTTTCCAAATGATTTTAGCGGGGTCTTTAGCAAATAGAGTTTCAGATATTCATTTTGAGGCTCAAGAAAAGGGAGTGCGCTTGCGTTTTCGAATAGATGGAATTTTATACGATATTTTAAATAATATTCCCTTGTCAAATTATGATGCATTAATTTCAAGAATAAAATTAATTAGCGGAATGAAAATAAATATTCATGAAGAACCGCAAGATGGAAGATTTACTATTAATTTAGCTGGCAAAGAAACAGAAATAAGAGTATCAATTATTCCCTCAAAATTTGGCGAAACAATTGTAATGCGTATTTTAGATCCTTCTGCAATTAATATAGGTTTAGAAAAAATGGGCATTAGAGAAGATGATTTTAAAATTTTATCCAAAAATATTAAAAAACCAAATGGTTTGATTTTAAATACAGGTCCAACTGGATCAGGGAAAACAACCACCCTATATTCTATTTTAAAAGAATTAAACAGTACTGAAATAAAAATTATAACAATTGAAGATCCTATTGAATATCGAATTGAAGGAATTGAACAAACCCAAGTTGATCCAGAAGTTGGTTATACTTTTGCTTCTGGTCTTCGTTCAATTGTGCGTCAAGATCCAGATATTATTTTAGTTGGCGAAATCAGGGATAAAGAAACTGCTGAAATTGCTTTACAAGCAGCACTTACAGGACATTTAGTTTTATCAACGCTGCATACAAATGATTCTATTGGCGCAATTCCAAGATTAATTGATTTAGGAGTAAAACCTCAAAGTATTGGGCCTGCTATTTCTCTTATAATTGCTCAAAGATTAGTTCGTAGGCTTTGCGAAAATTGTAAAAAAGAAGTTGAAATAAATGAAGATTTAAAAAACAAAATTTTAAAATTTATAGAGAAACTTCCTCCGCGCGTTAATAAAGAAAAATATCATAATTTTAAAATTTATGAACCAGTAGGGTGTGATAATTGTAGCGGTATTGGTTATAAGGGAAGAATTGGAATTTTTGAATTTTTTGAATGCGGTCCTAAAGTAGAAGAATTAATTCTGCACGAAAGTTCTTGGATAGCTTTAAAAAAATTGGCTGATGAAAACCAGTTTGTCAATTTGCAAGAGGATGGAATTTTAAAAGTTTTAAGTGGGGTTACTTCTTTTGAAGAAGTAGAAAACGTTACTGGACCAATTGATTGGGATAATTTATAAATTAACTCGCATCTGGGGGTCCCGCTTGGGGTTTTAAACTTAAAAAGAGTTTTGAAAAGTTATTTTTGCGGATAGATAACGCCAAAGCCTTATCGTCCTAAAACAAAAATAACTCATACCCCCAGGTGCGAATTAATTTATTATTTTTTATAAGTATAGCACAAAAACAAAAATTTGTCAACATATAATTTATGCCTATAATTTTTATAAAAAATATATAGAATAAACTATATTTTGGTCTTCCGTTTTATGAAACGGTTAAATTTTCATTTAGTTACACTTCCTGCCTTTTATTATATTTTACATATATAATAAAAAACGTTTTTATAAAAATCCCTTTATAAAATTAAAATAATTAATTATAATTAATTTATGCAAAGTGATTTTAAAAAACAAAAGAATTTTGAAGATGAAACTATTGATCAGATGTTAAGGCCCAACAGTTGGGATAATTATGTTGGCCAGGAAAAAATAAAAAAATATTTAA
>CAYMYP010000062.1:0-869 GCA_964394705.1 uncultured Candidatus Saccharibacteria bacterium
AAAGTTAATATTTATAATGATAATTTAACAATCAAACAATTAGCTGCTATATCTATAAAGCCACCAAGAACATTACAGTTAACTTTATGGGACAAAAATGCTGTAAATGCAGTTTCAAAAGCGATTGAAGATTCTAAAATTGGTTTTAGTGTTTCAATTGATGGATTAAATATTTATTTAAATTTGCCAGAGCTTACAACTGAAAGAAAACAAGAATTTATTAAATTAGCTAAAAAAATTGCAGAAGAAACAAAAATTAAAATTCGCACTAAACGCGATGATGAAATTAAAAAATTAAAAAAATTATTAGATGAAAAACAAATTAGCGAAGATGATGTTTTTAAAACTAAAGAAAAAATTCAAAAATTAATTGATGAAATTAACAAAAAAATTGAAAATGTTTTAGAAAATAAAATTAAAGAAATAAATAGTTAAAACTATGTTAGAAGATATTATTAATCAAAGGAAGAAAAAATTAGAGCTTTTAAAAGAAAAGGGAATTAATCCGTATCCCACAACTTGTAAACGTACCCATATCATTTCTGAAGCTTTAAAAAATTTTAGCAATTTTTCAAAAATAAAGAAAAAAATTTTTATAACAGGAAGAATATTTAGTTTAAGAGACCAGGGAAGTTTGGTTTTTGGAAATTTAGCTGATGAAAGCGGAAAAATCCAAATTGTTTTAAAAAAAGATAATATTTTAGATTTTAATTTTTGGAAAAAGGTTTTAGATAGAGGTGATTTTATATCTTGCGGAGGAATTCTTTTTAAAACCCAAAAAGGAGAAAAAAGTTTAGAAGTCAAAAATTTACAAATTTTAACTAAAAGTTTAAGACCAATTCCCACAGAATGGTTTGGTATAGAAGATG
>CAYMYP010000062.1:942-2608 GCA_964394705.1 uncultured Candidatus Saccharibacteria bacterium
TTTTTGGAATACTTTTAGACAAACATTAAAAGAAGAGGGTTTTTTGGAGGTTGAAACTCCAGTACTTGAGCCAATTCCAGGCGGAGCAGAAGCAGAACCATTTGTAACTCATTTAAATGCTTTAGATGAAGATTTTTATTTAAGAATTTCTTTAGAATTACCTTTAAAAAAAATTATAGTTGGAGGATTTGAAAAAGTTTTTGAAATTGGAAGAATTTTTAGAAATGAGGGAATTGACAGAGAACATCTTCAGGATTATACCCAGCTTGAATTTTATTGGGCATACCACGATTATAATGATTTAATGAAATTTGTGGAAAAACTTTATAAAAAAGTTATTAAAAATACAACAGGAGGTCTTATAACAAAATTTAATAATTTAAAAATAAATTGGAGCAAATCTTGGCCAAAATTAAAATATGTTGAATTATTTAAAAAACATGTCGGTTTAGATATTTTAAATACTACAGAAAAGGATTTATATAAGAAAGCAGTGGAATTAGGATTAAATCCGGAAAATTATGTAGGTAAGGGAAGGTTAATAGATTTGATTTTTAAAAAAACAATTAGCCAAAATTAATTCAGCCGTGTTTTTTAATTGACCCTCCAGTTGAAATTGAACCGCTTGCAAAAAGATCATCTAAAGATCCAAGATTGGTTGAAAGATTTCAAGTTGTTGCATGTGGTACAGAATTAGGAAAAGGATTTTCTGAACTTAATGATCCAATTGACCAAAGAGCGCGCTTTGAAGAACAAATGAAATTAAGAGAAAAAGGCGACAAGGAGGCTCAAATGTTAGATGAAGAATTTTTAATTACTTTAGAATATGGAATGCCACCAACAGCAGGATTTGGAATTTCTGAAAGACTATTTGCAATTTTAATGGACAAACCAGTAAGAGAATGCGTTATTTTTCCGTTAATGAGAAAAAAAGATGACAACTTTGATTAAAAATGCCAAAATTTTAAATAACGGTTTTGATTCTAAAAAAAACTTTGATATTTTTATAAGCAAAGATAAAATTTCTGCAATTGGAAATTTTGTTTATAAAAAATCTTTAAAAATCATTGATGCAAAAGGTTGTTATGTGAGTTATGGTTTTGTTGATAGTTATAATGAATTAGATCATAATTTTTTTTTATTAAACAAAGATAATCATAACCAATTTATTAAAAATGGCATAACTGATATTATTTTTGGATATAATGGATTTTCGCTTGCTCCAATTTTTTATCCTCAACCTTATAAAACAAAATATTATAATCATTTTTATAGAAAAAATTTAGATTGGCAGAAGACTTCTGAATTTTTGAGTTTTTTAAACAAAAATTATGATTTAAATTTTTATACTTTTGCTGGCTTTGACTCATTAAAATATATTATTCAATAAAGAATTTTTAGTTTTTTTAAATCTACTTACAAATTCTTTAAAAGAAGGAGCATTGGGAATGTCATTAGATTTAGATGATATATTTACAAAAAAAATTTCTTGGGAACAGATTAAAGAAATTTCTAAAATTTTAAGCGATTATAATAAAGTTTTAGCTGTTTCTTTGCCATTAGTTAATTGCGGGGAATTGGAAAAAATAATTGAAAAATTGCTTGATATTTCTTTAAAAACTAATGTTAAAATTATTTTATCTAATTATTTAAATAGATATTTGGA
>CAYMYP010000063.1:0-2599 GCA_964394705.1 uncultured Candidatus Saccharibacteria bacterium
TTATCTTATTCTTTTTTTGTACTTGTTGCAAGGGGGGTAGTTGTTGATAAGTTTGGAACTGTTGGTAAGATATTTTGCTGTGGAAAACCAGTATTTTGAGGTTGCGCCATATTAGCATCAGCGCTCCCTTGCGTATTAGATTGTTTTAATAAGTCAGGGTTGTTAAAATAAGTTGTTAATTGGCTGCTATTTTTTAAATAAGTCATCCAGACAATTTGCTTTGGATTTAAATAAACTTTATCAATTGGACCCCAAAATGAATTTTTAAAAGCAACTATTGAAACTTGTGGTTGATTTTGGCCATCAATAGTTCTTTGTAAATACCATACATTTTTCAATTTTGGCCAAGGGAACCAACTAAATTCTCCAAAATAAATTTCTCCATTTTGAAGATAAACTGCGGCGTATTTAGATGAAGATTCTGGATTTTTAGCTTGATTTATTTTAAAAACCAAAATTATAACAGCGACTAAAACTATGATTAAAATAATCAAAAGAGTTATAAATAATTTTTTTGATAAAAACTGCATATTTTTATTTAAAATACTTTGACGATCGACTATTTAAATTTAAATTTAAATTATTTTGGAACAACAATCAAATATCCTTTTGGTCCTTTTTCTGGACCGCCGCAAGACTCGCAATAAAACATAAATTTGCCAGGGGCAGTTACTTGAAATTGAAGACGCTTTTCTTCGCCTTTTTTAATTTTTAATGCAATTCCATAATCTGGCTGAGTTATATCATAATCTTTATCTATGGCTTTTACAAAAACATCAAAAACATCTCCTTGTTTTAATCTAAACTCTTGCGGCTTAAATTCATTATTTTCTATTAAAAGCTTTTGAAAGGTTCTAATGGATGCATCAGTATTTGCATTAGCTTTTACTACATTTTCTGGCTGAGCAACATTTTCTCCTAATTTAGCAGCTTCTTCTTTTGTAGCAGGAACATCAATATTTTTATCAACACTTTGCCAGGTTTGAAATTTTGGGGTTTCTTCTGTTTTTGTTTGTTCTTGTTGACTTGATTGTTTTGTAAATTTATTTGGGAAAATAAATAAAGCAGCAACTAGCAAAATTAAAAGCACTAAAACTAAAATTATAATTTTAATATATTTTTTATCAAATAATTGGTTCATATTTTTATTTTATATTATTTTTTTAAAAAAACAAGCAAATTTATCCGCGGTGGTAAATTTATCCACAATAGTTAAATTAACCTAATATATTGAAAACCACTCATAAGTATCAGAAGCATTTTTAACACAAACAGCTAAATTGTCTTTAACACCAGCGCCATTTTGAATAAACCATATTGTGCCGCGAATAGTTGCGCCACAAGTAGGTCTGCTTAAAGAAGTATTTAATCTTACTCCCCCATTTACTTCTAAATTCATTTGCGGACTTGAAATCCCAACCCCAACATAAGATCCGTTAAAATATATTGTATTATTAATTGACTGCCACTCAGCGGCTTGCGCCCCAATCTTATAAGTATTAGTGGTTGAGGCTCTAATATCTGAATCAAAGGTTGCTGCTGAAACTCGAGCAATTGATGTGGCAAGTTGCTTTGCAAATTTTTGTTGTAAAGTATCCGTATTATATTCCATCACCAAATAAACACTAACAGAATCTTTGGCATTAGAATTTGATTTTTTTACAAAATTTAAACTATTAACTTTAACTTTTTGTGTTGTTAGTGCTTGCGGCGTACCGCTATCAGTTTGTTTTAAATAAACGATATTATTAGATAAATAAATATATGTTGGATCCTCAGAAGATTTTGCCATCCTAAGTTTTAAGGTAGAAGTTTGTATATTTGCTGGTAATTCAATTAAACTCGATGACTCAACGTATCTTTGAATTGTTGAAATTAAAAACTGCGACTGCTGATTAACCTCAGAAGAAGCAATGGTTCTAACTTGCACTCGCGACATTGAAATTAAAACGCTTAGAAAAACCGTACTTACAACAGTAAAAATAGAAATAAAAATTAAAAGTTCCAACAAAGTAAATCCTTTGCTATTTTGAAAAATTTTTTTAAAAAGAAAATGTTTCATAATTTTAATTATATAATTAATTATATAAAATAATTTTAAAAAATAAAAGCAAGTAAGGATATAAATAAAAACCAAAAGCCAAAATACAATATAAAAGTAGAAATTCAAAAGTTTCATAAATAAAATATTTTGCGACAACCCTTTAAAATTTTTATTCTTAAAAAAATTTAATTCTTACAATTTTATTCAATTTTATAGACAAAAAGTTTCTCAAAATCTTCATCTTTAAATTTTCCCTTTGGCCAAGTAGGATATGTAAAAATTGATTCCCAATCTAAATGAGAAGTATTTGCTATATAATTATGCTCCCTTTTTTAATTCTTTTTTTAATTTTTGCTGAAGCGGAGGCATTAAATCATACCATAAATAAGTATAAATAATATCAGCATTTTTAAACTAACATTAAAAATATCATCTTTAATAAAATTAATTTTTTGTAAAAAATAAAAGCTTTTAATTTTGAAAAAAATATTCTTATGCCATTTTTATCTATACCGTAAACATTAAGTTCTGGTAATCATTTTTTTATATTTAAAA
>CAYMYP010000064.1:0-2546 GCA_964394705.1 uncultured Candidatus Saccharibacteria bacterium
AGAAAAAATTTTAAAAAACCCAATTAATGAAATGCTAAAACTTTATATTCGTTTTCATGAAGAAATGAAAAAAAATCCTGATTTGGCTGCTTTGGGGCAAAAAGAATTTAAACTTCTTGAAGATGGCGACAAAGAAAATAAAAAATTATGGCAATGGTTTAAAAAAGAGTCTTTAATTGAATTTAAAAAAATATATAAATTGCTTGGAGTAAAATTTGATATTTGGATTGGAGAAAGTTTTTATGAAAAAGATATTTCTTATATAATTAATTTATTAAAAAATAAAGGGCTAGCAAAAGAATCAGAAGGAGCATTAATTGTAGATTTAGAAAAATTTAATTTACCCAAAGCGCTTATTTTAAAATCAGATGAGGCAAGTCTTTATTTAACTCGCGACATTGCTAATTTAATTTATAGACTTAAAAAATTTAAACCGCATAAAATTATTTATGTTGTTGGAAATGAGCAAACTCTTCATTTTAATCAACTTTTTGCTATTGCTAAACTTTTGGAACTGCCTCAAGATAAATTTTTGCATATAAAATATGGATTAATTTTAGGAGAAAATAAAAAGAAATTTAAAACACGCGAAGGGAAATTTATTACCTTAGAAGAAGTTTTAGAAAAAATCATCTCATTATCATTAAAAATTGTTTCCAAAAATAAAAATATTTCTCAAAAGCAAAAAGAAGAAATTGCAAAAATTATCGGTATCGGAGCCTTAAAATTTAATGATCTAAAAGAGCACAGACACCACGATATTTATTTTGACTGGAATAAAATGCTTGATTTAAAAGGAGAAAGCGCTCCTTATTTGCAATATAGTGTAGTTAGGTTAAATAGTATTTTAAAAAAATCAAAATTCAAAAAAAATGATTTTTCTGGTGTTAATTATTTAAGTAATAATATAGAAATTGAATTAATTAAAAAAATATTAGAATTTCCTGAAATAATTAAATTGAGCGCAGAAAATTATTTGCCAAATATAATTGCTAATTACTTATATGAATTAGCAATACTTGCAAACAAATTTTATGAAAATCTTCCGGTTTTAAAAGAAAAAAATAAAAATTTAAAAATCGGCAGATTAATTTTAATACAAAAAACAAGCGAAATTATTACCAGAGGATTATGTTTGCTGGGGATCAAAACTCCAAAATTAATGTAAAAATATTAATTATTAAGCTGCTTAATAGAAAGTCCAATTTTCCCGTCGGGATCAATTTTGATAATTTTTGCTTGAACAGTATCTCCAATTTTTAATTCATCAGAAATATTTTTAACATAACTATCTTTTACTTCTGAAATATGAAGAAGGGCTGTTTCTCCCCCACCTAAATCGATGATTGAACCAAAATCTAAATTTTTAATTACTTTACCAACAACAACATCTCCAACTTTTAATTCTCGAGTCAAAATCTTAATTTCTTCTAATGCCTTTTCAACCATTGATTTGTCGTGCCCGCTTATAAAAATTCTACCATCTTCTTCAATATCAATTGAGGTTAAATTATAATTCTTAATTAAACTATTTATCATTTTTCCTCCAGCTCCAATTACTAATCCAATTTTTTCAGGAGAAATTTGATAAACTAAAACAATAGGAACAGATGGATGAAGATTCTCTTTTGGTTTTGAAATAAGGCTGTTCATAAATTCTAGAATTTGAAGTCTTGCTAATTTTGCCTGATTTAATGTTTTTTCAATTATTTCCAAATTTAGGCCCTCAATTTTTACATCTAATTGAATTGCTGTAATCCCATCAATTGTGCCTGCAACTTTAAAATCCATATCGCCAAAATGATCTTCGGGGCCTTGAATATCAGTTAAAATTTTATAATTTGATTCATTTTCTGAAATTAAACCCATCGCAATTCCAGCAACGTGTTTTTTAATTGGAACTCCGGCGTCCATTAAAGCCAAACTTGACGCACAAACAGTAGCCATTGAAGAAGAACCATTTGAGCTTAAAATTTCCGAAACAATTCTAATTGTGTATGGAAAAGCATTTTCATCTGGTATTACAGCGCTTACAGCTTTTTCAGCTAAAGCGCCATGTCCAATTTCCCTTCTCCCAGGACCTCTAAAGCTTCCAATTTCTCCAACTGAAAATGGTGGAAAATTATAATGCAACATAAATCTTTTTTTAGTTGTAATTTCCATTGTTTCAATAAGTTGTTGTGCTGATGGAGGAGCAAGAGTTACAATTGCTAAACTTTGAGTGTTTCCCCTTGCAAAAAAAGCTGACCCATGCGTGCGATTAAATAAATTAATTTCAGCTTTAAGGGGCCTAATCTCGTCTAATTTTCTTCCGTCCGGTCTAATTTCTTTTTCCAAAACAATCCTATGCAAACAAATATCTATTTCTTCTTCATATAATAAATCTAATTCTTTTTCTTCATAAACAAGCACTTCTTTTTCTTTGTTTTCTTCAATAAATTTTTTAAGTTCATTTTTTAAATTTTCTAATTTAATATTTCTTAGAGTTTTGTCTTTTTCATATAAAGCTAATTCTAATTTATCTTTTAAAAATGATTTCGCTAAAT
>CAYMYP010000065.1:0-878 GCA_964394705.1 uncultured Candidatus Saccharibacteria bacterium
CGCCAAGTGCCCTGATTTTTTATATAAATCTTCTTTTGCTAATTGAGGAGTTAAAACGTGTCTATACCCTGCCTTTTCTTCTAAATCATAAATATAATTTTCCAATAATCTTCTTATTTTATAGCCGTTTGGGAGCCATAAAGGAAGTCCTTTGCCGACATCTTCGCTTATCATAAATATTTTAAGTTTTTGAGCTAAATTACGGTGATCACAAAGAGAAGCTTTTTCTATTAAACTTAAATAATCTTTCAATTCTTTTTGAGTATTAAAAGCTATCCCATAAATTCTTTGAAGTTGAGGATTTTTTTCGCTTCCTTTCCAATAAGCTCCGGCAATTTGAGTTAATTTAAAAGCATTAGGATCAATTTCTTTTGTAAATTTAATATGCGGCCCCTTGCATAAATCCAAAAAACAAACTTCTTTTGTTTTGGGATCAATTGTTTCATATATTGTTATTGGTTTTTTTTCTTTAATTAATTCATTGATAAGTTCTAATTTAAATGGTTGATTTTTAAATATTTTTTTAGCTTGTTCGGGTGTTATAGCTTTTTTAATAAATTTTAAATTTTTAAAAATATTTTTTTTAATATCTTCTTCAAAATTTTTTAAATCATTTAAAGTAAGAGGACGGGGGAGTAAAAAATCATAATAAAAACCATTTTCAATAGTTGGTCCTATTCCTAATTTTGCATTAGGAAATTTTTTTAGAACAGCTAAAGCTAATAAGTGTGATAATGAATGACGGATATTCTCAATTTTTTTATTATTGCTCATATTATAATATTTAAAATAATAATAAAATATTTTTATTTAGTCAAATTAATCAAGTTTTGATTTATTTTTAAAATTATGATAATATTTTAATATGATAAATTTTT
>CAYMYP010000065.1:888-2465 GCA_964394705.1 uncultured Candidatus Saccharibacteria bacterium
AAAAATATATAATCATAGTGTTATAGCATTGGAAGATATAACATTTAAAATTGGTCCCAATGAATTTGTTACTATTGTAGGAAGATCTGGTGCTGGAAAATCAACTATTATAAAACTTTTAACCGGAGAAGAAAAACCAACCCGTGGAAGAATTTTTTTCGGCCAATACGAAGTTAATAAATTAAAAGATAAAGAACTACCAAGTTTAAGAAGACACATTGGAATTGTTTTCCAAGATTTTAGATTATTGCCTAATAAAACTGCATATGAAAATATTGCTTTTGCTTTAGAAGTTGCAGGAAGATCAAACCGCGAAATAAAAGATTTAGTGCCTCAAGTTTTGGATATGGTTGGTTTAGCAGATAGAGCAAATAATTTTCCTCATGAACTTTCAGGAGGTGAGAAACAAAGAGTTGCAATTGCAAGAGCAATGGTACATCGGCCAGAAGTAATTATTGCTGACGAACCTACTGGTAATTTGGATCCATTCCACACAGCTGAAATTATTAATTTGCTTTTAAAAATTAATGAATTAGGTACAATAGTAATTTTAGCAACACACGACAAAGAAGTTGTTAATTCTTTAAATAAAAGAGTGATTACATTAGATAAAGGAAAAATTATAAGGGACGAAGAAAAAGGAAAATTTATTTTAGTTTAATATGTTTACTGTAATTTGGAGAATAATTTATTATGGTTTTAAAAATTTTGTAAGAAATGGCTGGCCATCACTTGCAACAGTTGGGACAATGATTATTGCTTTGGCAGTATTTTTAAGTTTAATTTTATTTAATGTGACGACTCAAAAAGCAATCGAATTGGTTCAAGATAAAATTGATATTAGTGTTTATTTTAAATCAGATGCTCCAGAAGATGAAATTTTAAATATTAAACAATCTTTAGAAAGTTTAGCTGAAGTAAAAAAAGTTGAATACATTTCAAAAGATAAAGCTTTAGAAATATTTAAAGAAACACATAAAAATGATGAAACCATAATGCAGGCAATTAATGAATTAAATACAAATCCATTAGTTGCTTCTTTAAATATTAAAGCAAAAGACCCATCTCAATATGCTTTAATTGCCAATTATCTTTCATCCCCAAATTTAGGAAAATTTATTGATAGTTTAAGTTATTCAAAAAATCAAATTGTTATTGAAAGATTAACAAAAATTATTAATAACATAAATCAAGCTGGATTTATAATGACTTTGGTTTTGGCTTTTGTTGCTGGTCTTGTAATATTTAATACTATAAGACTTGCAATTTATTCTAACCGCGAAGAAATTACAATTATGCGAGCGGTTGGAGCTTCAAATTTCTTTATCCGCGGGCCATATTTGGTTTGGGGGATTTTATCCGGAGCAATTGCTGCTTTAATTGGAATTATTTTGGCAATTCCTATTCTTTATGGAATTTCTCCTTATCTTAAAGTTTTTATTCCTAATTTTGACATTTTTTCTTATTTCATTAGTAATTTATTTAATTTAATTTTATATCAATTATTATTTGGAATTCTAATTGGCGGTTTTTCGAGTTTTTTTGCTGTAAGAAGATATCTTAAAAATTAAAAATAA
>CAYMYP010000066.1:0-2361 GCA_964394705.1 uncultured Candidatus Saccharibacteria bacterium
ATTGGAAGAATTATTAGTAAAAATAAAACCATTTTTAGAAAAAGAAAATATAAAATCAAGTGATGATTTTATATTAAAAATTTTAAAATTAGAGCAGACAAGAATTAAAACTTTAAAAGATATTTTGAACACTGCTAAATTTTTCTTTGAATTAGGGGATTATGATGTAAATATTTTAGTATGGAAAAATTCAACAAAAGAAAAAACAAAAGAAGTTTTGCAAAAAATATATGAATCATTTGAAAAAATAGAAAAAGAAAATTTTCATAATGCTGTTATTTTAAATAAAATTAATGAATTAGTAACAAATGGATATAGTAGGGGAGAGGTATTCTG
The DNA here is from genome assembly GCA_964394705.1 of uncultured Candidatus Saccharibacteria bacterium. Classification (GTDB taxonomy): domain Bacteria; phylum Patescibacteriota; class Minisyncoccia; order UBA6257; family 2-01-FULL-56-20; genus CAYMYP01. The sequence continues at coordinate 337 of CAYMYP010000066.1, forward strand.
GCCATTAAGAGTTGCTTTATCTGGGCAAGAAGGTTCGCCTGATCCATTAGAAATAATTGAAGTTCTAGGCAAAGAAGAAACTTTAAAAAGAATAAAAATAGCTTTAAATAAAATTTAAAAATGATACTCCCGAAAAACAAAATTAAAATGTTGACTATTTTATTGTTATGTTTTTTAATTTTGTATAATTTTGGTTTAACTAATAATATAAAAGCTCAAGAAATTAATGGCGATTTAGAACAAAAAAAAGCTGAATTAGAACAAAAAATAAAAGAAAAATCAGCAGAGTTAGAAAAAATTAATCAAGAACTTTCAAAAACTCAATCCAATTTAGAAGAAACCCAAAAACAAAAAACATCATTACAAAATGAAATAAAAAAACTTAATGAAACAATTAAACAATTAGAATTAAATATTTCTGCTGACGAAACAACTATTCAAAAACTTAATTTAGAAATAGAATCATTAGGATATGATATTAAAAATATTAATTTTGCTATTGAAAAAAAAGAAGCAACAATTATAAAAACTATTCAACAAATTCAAAAAAACGAAAACAAAAATTTATTAATGATTTTATTAAGCAATGATAGTTTAGCAAATTCAGTTGGCGAAGCTAAAAATTTAATAGATTTAAAAAATCAACTTCAAATTGATATTAAAAATTTAAGTGATTTACAAAAAGAATTAAATAATAAATTAGAACTTTCTCAAAATAAAAAAGATGATATTGAAATAAGGAAAAATAATTTATTGGCAAGACAATCAATTATAAAAGACACACAACAAACCAAGCAAGTTATTTTATCACAAACTAAAAATCAAGAAACTTTATATATAAAACAGCTGAAAGAATTAAAAAAACAACAAGAGCAGTTAGAAGATGAAATTTATCAAATGGAAGAAGAGCTTAGAAAAAATTTTAATTTTAGTGTAATTCCTTTAAAAAACAAAGGACTTTTAGAATGGCCAATTAAATTAAAAGAAGATGGGGGGACAGGAAAAATTACTCAACATTATGGAAATACCCCTTATTCAAATAGTCTTTATAAGGGTAGACCTCATAATGGATTAGATATTGGAGTACCGATTGGAACTCCTGTATACGCTGCTTTAGATGGAGTTGTTATGCGCGTTGATAATAATGACAAAAATAGCTGGGCTAGATACCAATATGGTAAATATGTAATGATTAAACACGATAATAATTTAGCCACATTATATGCTCATCTTTCACGCCCAATTGTATCAAACGGGCAACAAATTAAAAAAGGACAATTAATAGGATACTCTGGAAATACTGGTTATAGCACTGGACCACACCTGCATTTGGGTCTATATTGGGCACCGTCAGTTGTTTTTAAATCAATACCGCCAGCGGCAGGTCTTGTGCCAGTTGGAGTTACTTTAAATCCAGAAGATTACTTATAAATTAAAATTAGGCTAAAAATTTTGCTATTTTATGATGCTTAATGTAAAAATTCCTAGCTAAAACACTATCTAACCCATAAAATCTACCGGCTTTTAATGTTAGAATTGTTATTAAACTTAATAAATAGATAATATGTTCATCAACTATAAAAGATTGCTTATTAGGATATGGAAATTGAATTATGGGCAAATAATAAAGAAACATTAAAATTGTTCCAAACAAAGAACTTAATTTTGTAAAAATTCCCAAGATTAAGCTAAGCCCAATTAAAGTTAACCCCCATTTATTTAAAAAATTAACTACTGGCAAAACTTGAGGACTGGCTAACCATTTATAAAAAACAACAAAGGTCTTTGCAGAATTTAGATAACCAAAAGCAGACCAATTATTATCTAAAATTTTAGTAATACCAGCATAAAAAAATAACCAACCTAAAGATATTCTTAATAAAAATAAAGAAATTAATGATTTTTTATCCATTTTATTTTTTAAAACATCCGACCATTTATTTAATAATATATTTTTTTATAAATAAATCAAAATAAAATCATAAATTTTTAAATGATTTTCCAAATTATTATCATATTTATTTT
>CAYMYP010000067.1:0-2356 GCA_964394705.1 uncultured Candidatus Saccharibacteria bacterium
CCAAATTAATATCTTTATCGCCAGGTCGTTTTAAAGTAGAAATTAAAATGTTTTCATTTTTTGATTTTAATGCCTTAATAATTGATCCGCCAATCAATCCACATCCCAAAATCCCAATTTTTTGAAATGGCAAATTTTTAAATTTGCTAAAAACAGCTTTCTTTTTGTCAAATCCAAAAATTAAATTATAAATTCCTTCAATTAAATCTTTTAAATTTGCATCTTTTAATTTACTTTCTACTAATTTAATAATTTCTTTTTCTCTCTTTGTATCGGTCAGACGTAAATTTAAATTGATTTTTTCTTGTAAGATTTGATGCGCTAATTTAAACCTTTTTTCTAAAAGAAAAATAATTTTACTATCAATTTTGTCAATATCTTTTCTTAATTTTTTTATTTTAAAATCCATTTCTTTTTAGGATAAAAACCTAAAACAATTAAATTAGTTGTATATTTTTTAACTTCTTTTAATATTTCTTTAATTTTAATTAAAGATAAATTAAATTCAAAATCTAAAAAGAAGTTATATTCAAAAGGATTGCCTACAATTGGACGCGATTCAATTTTAGTTAAATTTAAATTATATTTTTTAAAAATATTTAAAACATCAGCTAAAGATCCTGGTTTGTGTTTTAAATTAAAAATTAAAGAGCACTTAGAGGACTTGCCAAAATTTAAATTGCTTTTTGATGGAGCAATAATTAAAAATCTTGTAAAATTTTTATGATTGTCTTCAATATTTTTTTTAATAATTTCTAAATTATATATTTTTGCAGCCTCCAAGCCGCAAATTGCTGCCAATGATAAATCTTTAGTTTCAGATACAAATTTTGCGGCAAAAGCCGTATCTTTTAAAACTACTTTTTCAATCCAAAAATATTTATTAAAAAAATTTAAGCACTGTTCTAAAGCTTTAGGATGAGAATATGCTTTTTTAATTATTTTTATTCTTTGATTAAATGATAAATTGCTTTTTATGCCGGCTAAAAAATGCTCTATTTTAAGATAAGCTTCGCCAATAATTTTAATTTTGGAATTAAATTTTAATAATAAATCCAAATTTTCATAAACAGAACCAGCAATTGTATTTTCAATTGGTACTACTCCTAAAAAATTTTTATTTGAAACGCCATCAAAAATTTCACCAAATGTATTAGCGCCTATAAATTTATTATTTTTCCCAAAAAATTTACGCGCTACAATTGAAGAAAAAGATCCTTCAATTCCTTGATAAATAATTGTATTTTTCATTTAAATTAATTATAATAAAAACTAATGAATGAAGTCAAAAAAATTGGTTTAATGGAAAATTTGTAAATTGGAATAAAGCTCAAATTCATATTTTATCCCATGCACTTCATTATGGCAGTGGAGTTTTTGAAGGAATTAGATGTTATAATACTGAATTGGGGCCGGCTGTTTTTCGTTTAGATGATCATTTAAAAAGGCTTTTTAATTCGGCAAAAGCTTTAGAAATAAAAATTCCTTATACCTTAAATGATCTTAAAAAAACAACGCTTGATTTAATTAAAATAAATAAAATTAAAGACTCATATATTCGGCCAATTATTTTTTATGGTTATGGCAAAATGGGATTAAATCCAGCAGGCGCAAAAATAGATTGCGCAATTGCGCTATGGAGTTGGCCAAAATATTTAACTAATGCAGCTAAAGTAAAAATTTCAAAATTTATAAGACCTCATCCAAAATCAATTATTTCAAAAGCAAAAGTTTGTGGTCATTATGTTAATTCAATTTTAGCAAGTTTAGAAGCGCATCATAATGGCTACGATGAAGCAATTTTATTAGATTACAATGGTTATGTTGCCGAAGGCCCAGGAGAAAATATTTTTCTTGTTAAAAATAATGTTTTATATACACCAAAACCAGGATCAATTTTAACTGGCATTACCAGAGATTCAATAATAAAAATTGCAAAAGATTTAGGATATAAAGTTATTGAAAAAAATATTTTACCTAAAGAACTATTTGAAGCAGATGAATTATTTTTTACTGGCACCGCGGCAGAAATAACTCCTATTGCCCAAATTAATAATAAAAAGAAAAAAATTGGAGAAATTACTTTAAAGTTTCAATCATATTATAAAGATATCGTAACTGGTAAAATTAAAAAATATTTTAAATGGTTAAGTTTTGTAAAATAATTAAATGTTTTTAACACCCAAAAAACAAATTGAACGCGAAAATCAAAGAGTAGTTGGCTTTGTAATTTTTAATCGCACCGAACAAGGAATTAAATTTTTGCTGCTTTATAAAGGTGGAGCTTATTGGAATTTCCCCAAAGGGCATTTAGAAAAAGGAGAAACAGATTTAGAAGCAGCTTTGCGCGAACTTT
>CAYMYP010000068.1:0-2342 GCA_964394705.1 uncultured Candidatus Saccharibacteria bacterium
TTGGACTGATGGTCAATTGACATACCATCAGTTATGCTAACTAATGAAAATTACTTTTTAGTCAGCCCCAAGCAAGAAAAAATTTTATAAGCGAAATAAATTTCGCTTTACAAATTATTATTCAAAAAAGTTATTTTATTGTGAGGGTCGTAAAATGACTTTATTTGAGGGTTTCGAATTTGAAAAGAATCCACAGTTAATAAAAAATTGGTTTGCGATCATTAAGTTTTGTTAAATACTTTAGTAAAAGTATAGCTTAAAATGATAGAATTTTAGTATAATTATAATTTGGGGGATAAAGCAGATATGAGGGTATCTGCAAATAATCCTGCTTATAAACATTTTATAAGTCTTAAGTATGGTATTTATTATTTTAACTTTCTATCGTATTTACCTCTTAAAACAATCATATTATTTCTCTTTAATTTTTTGTTTTTAAGCAATCTCTATTCTCAAGTAATAATAAAAGAAAAATTAAAAATCACTCATGACAAAATAAAAAATAACAATAACTTTATTGCTAATGATTTGGGCTGTACGATAAGTCTTTCCTTTTTATGGGATAAACCTGACTATGAAGCATCACTATGTACATATTATTCGGGGGGCACTTATTGTTCAGACTGGACTAAAGGTGGAAATATTGGAACTACAGTAATTGGTAATTCAATTTGGGATGTTTCATTTAGAGTATCTTTAAATTTAGAAGAAAATGTTGAATGTAATTTTAATTATAGTGTTAGCATTAATGGCGTTATTATACATAAAGGAAGCGGTAAGGTAATTGGGAAATGGTTATACCCAGTTTACGTTTATATAAGTCCTTCTGATTATTCTCTGGAAAAATTTAATGATTATCGGAATGTCGTGGAATATAGTATAGGAAGTAACCGATTATGTTACAAAAAACCTGTTAGTTTAGGTATATATACAAACATAAATTGTGAGAGTAAAACTGAATTAAACATAACTAAAAATTCTTTAGTAAAAATTAAAATAGATCCTCCCCTACCAGGGGTAGAGCTCTATGAGTATGAAACAAAGAAAAGTGTTGGGACTGAAATTATTAAAAAGCTTGAAGAGGCATGGAATCTTGGTTATCAAATAACAGTTAACGAAGATTACAATAATACAAAAGAAGAAACGCTGTATGTGTATACTGAAATAGAAGGGCGTAGCAGAAAAGACTCAATAGTAATTGCACCGAGTCATTATGTTATTAATACTGATAATACTAGCATAAATATTATAGCAGGAGATTCAGTATTAATAAACGCATATATAGAATCTTCCGATATATGTACACCCCCGAAATTACCTGATTCAATAAAATTTAATATAAGAATTATAGAAGGAAGTGAGCATGCATTATTAAAAGATTTATCACAAGGTTACTATGGAAAAGAACTCAATAGTTTACCACATAATCAAGGAAATATAAATTTTTTATTTATTGCAGATTCTTCTTTTTCAAATGACGAAAAAATTGTTTTAGTAGAAATCTCATCAACTTCAGAAAGTATAGAACCACTAGAATTAGAATTTAAAATAAAGCCAAATAGAATTATAGTAGGAATTGAACCTTCAACAATATCTGCTGATGATACAGCCTTAATTAAAATTAAGTATAAAGATATTGATGGTACTATAAGAGAGTTTCAAGATGATCAAGTATTTATAGTCAGTTCAAATAAAGAATATGGTTACTTTTTATACGAAGACGAAATAACAGGAGAAGAAATAGCACAAAATGAAATATTATACAAAAAATTGCCGCTAAAATTTGTTGCATACGAAGATATACCATATCCATATATCAAAACGAATGTAAAGGTTATAACTAATTTAGATGGTGAACTACTTTACGGTAAGAAAGAAGTAATAATAAAAAACAGAAAAGTAAATGCATATTTTGAAATAGAACCTAAGTTGGGAGATACAATAGAAGTTAAAGTAAATTTAATTGATTCTGAAGGAAATATAAAAGAATTACCAGACACAACACATTTTGAAGTGGGAATAAAAGAAGGTTGTGAAATAGGTAAAATATTAACAGCAGATGGAAGGGAAGGTGAATATTTCTTTAGGATACAAAAGCCAATAAGATTTATTATAAGTGATTCAATAAAAGTTGATAGTAGTAAAGTAGTAATAAGAGTAGGATTAGCAAAGAAACCAAAAATTGAAGAACCGCCGATATTGATTGGGAAAGTTGTTGGAAAAGTCAATAAAAGTAAGGGGAAAAAAATGGTAAAGAATACTGAAGATTACTATTGCTCTGTAAACGAATATGTTTATGAAAGATATGGATTTGCTGAAGGAGTGATTAAGAAGAAAGATTG
>CAYMYP010000069.1:0-1990 GCA_964394705.1 uncultured Candidatus Saccharibacteria bacterium
CATTATAAATATTAACTTTAATATTTTCTATTAGTTCAGGAGAAATTCTATTGGGCCGAACAGCCGCAATTTCTTTTAAAAAATTTAATTCAATATTTTTTAAGCCTTCTTCTAATTCTTTTAAAATTTTATCAATCATTTTAAAATATTTGCCAACGATAAAAAATGTATCTTTGGATTTAAATTATAAAATTTAAAATCTCGACGCATTTCAAAAAGTTTTCTCCAAATCAAAATATTTCTCTTATCTGATTTTTTTTCTAAATTATATATTAAAAACATTAAAATTTCCAAAAATTTATCTATATCAATCTCATTTTCAGAATCAAAAAACTTTTTTACAAAATTTATTTTTTCCTGGCCCTTTAATTTTAAAAATATTTTAGCATCTTCTAAATATTTTTTAAATTTTTCATTATTTAAAAAATCTAAAGCTAATCCGGGAATCCCATTTACAATAGAAATTATTTTTTTTATTTCATTTTGATTTTTTATAAATTTTGATAATAAAATTTCAATTTCATTATCTTTAAGCCTTCCAAAATAAATTTTTTGGAATCTTGAATTAAGAGTTGGTAAAAGTGTTTCTTTATCTTCGCAAATTAAAATAATTAATGATGATTCAAGGGGTTCTTCTGTAATTTTAAGCAAGCATTTTGAGCATATTTGTTTAATGAAGAAGCATTATCAACAATAACTGTACGATAAAAACTTTTTATTGGAGTTTTATATAAAAAATCTTTAATCATTCTAATTTGTTCTAATGCAGATTCCTCATTATTATTCAAAACATCAATCTCAAAAGAATCCAATAAAATTTTCTCTGGATAATCAAAAATTTGATTTTCTAAATAATTAGCCAAAGCTTTAGCAATAGTTTTTTTGCCAACTTTGGGCAAACCCCAAAAAATATAACTATGAGACAAAAATTTATCATCAGCCAATTGCTTTAATTGATCAATAATATTTTTATGACCAATAATCATTATCTTTTTTGTAAAAGAGCGTGCTTATAATTGTCAATATGATCTAAAATAATACTAGTTCCTTTTGCAACGCAAAACAAAGGATCTTCTGCAAGATAAGCTGAAACTCCTAAAAATCTTTCAAAAAATTCTGGCAAATAATTTAATTGTGAACTTCCACCAGATAAAATTATTCCTTTGCTCATAATATCAGCAACCAACTCAGGCGGGGTTTCGTTAAAAACTTTTTGCACTGCAGAAACAATTTCACTTAAATAAGGATTTAAGGCTTCGGCAATTTCATTGCTATTTAAAACAATATCTTTCGGAAGTCCAGTAATTAAATTTCTTCCTCTTATTTGATATTCCATTTTTTCTTTTGATGTCATTGCAGCGCCAATATTTATTTTTACAGCCTCTGCTGTTTGTTCCCCAATAGCTAACGAATATTTCTTTTTAACATAATCACTAATTGCTTGGTCAAATCTATTTCCAGCAACTCTTAAACTTGCCCAGGATATAATTCCTCCCAAAGCAATAACCGCAACTTCTGATGTTCCTCCTCCCATATTAATAATCATATGACCTGATCGCGCATTAATTGGAATTCCAGCTCCAAGCGCAGCCAAAACTGGTTCTCTTACTGGAAAAACATTTCCTGCGCCTGCTTCTAAAGCTGCATTTATAACAGCTCTACGTTCAGTTTGAGTTATGCCCGCAGGAACAGAAATAATTACATCTGGTTTAAAAATATTAAAACCACCGCAGGCTTTTTTAATAAAATAATGTAAAAGCGCTTTTGTTATAAAATAATCAGCGATTACTCCGTCTTTTAAAGGTTTATAAGTTACAATATCTTCTGAGGTTCTTCCAATCATTTCTTTAGCTTCAGCTCCAACTGCCAAAACTGAATTATCAGCTTTATGCAAAGCCACAATTGTGGGCTCATTTATAACAAAACCCTTATCTGGTACAAAAACAACTGTATTTGCAGTACCTAAATCAATACCAATTTTTCTTATAAA
>CAYMYP010000070.1:0-1989 GCA_964394705.1 uncultured Candidatus Saccharibacteria bacterium
ATATTTAACTACTGGGTGGCTTGAACCGATAATAAATTTATCTCATGTTTTTGATATTTCTATTCATATAACCCCAACTGATACTGGATTTATGTTAAAAAACCTTAAGAAAAAAGCTGCCCAGATTGAAGCGCAAATAAGTGAACGAGAAGAAAAAGGAATGGTTCGCGATCCAATGCTTGAAACGGCCCTAAATGACATAGAAAACCTAAGAGATGCGCTTCAACAAGCTGAAGAAAAATTATTTTCTGTTGGAGTATATATAGTTATTTACGCAGACACAAAAGAAGAACTTGAAAGGCTTGGGGGTTTGATGGAATCGATTTTATCTGGTCAGGTTATTTATATAAAACCGGCAATGTTCCAACAATTTGAAGGGTTCATTTCAACATTGCCTTTATTAGAAGATAAAATAAATATAACCTCACCGATGAATTCTTCCCCTATGTCATCATTTTTCCCGTTTGTTTCTGAAAATATTTATTCAAATAATGGAATTTTATATGGAATAAACAGACAAAACCAAAGCCTTGTTATTTTTGATAGATTTTCATTAGAAAACGCAAACCAAGTAGTTTTTGCAAAATCAGGAAGCGGAAAGTCTTACGCAACCAAACTTGAAATAATTAGGCAATTAATGATGGGAACGAACATTATTATTATTGATCCCGAAAATGAATATGAAAAATTAGCGCATACATTTGGTGGAAGTTTTTTCAATATTTCTATTGCTTCCGAACAGCATATTAATCCATTTGATCTTCCAATGGTGCCGCCGAATGAAGATCCAGAAGACGTTTTAAGGTCCCATTTTGTAAATTTGACTGGTCTTTTAAAAATAATGATGGGTAACCTAACCCCAGAAGAAGATGCTATTCTTGATAGGGCAATTCAAGAAACATATGCTTCGCGTGAAATTATTTTCGGAAAAAATTTTGAGGGAGTAACCCCTCCTATTTTAGAAGATTTAGAAACGGTATTAAGAAGCTTAAGTGGGGGAAGAGCAATGGCAGAAAGACTTTATAAATTTACTAAGGGTAGTTTTTCTGGTTTTATAAATCAATATACTAATGTGGATTTAAAAAATAGATTAATTGTTTTTTCTATAAGAGATTTAGAAGACGAACTTAGACCCGTTGCAATGTATGTTATTTTAAATTATATTTGGAGCGCCATTAGAGCTGATTTTAAAAAAAGGATTTTAATTGTAGAAGAGGCCTGGATAATGATGAAAGACGAAATAAGCGCTCAATTTCTTTTTGGTTTAGTTAAAAGAGCAAGAAAATATTTTTTGGGGATTTCAACTATTACTCAAGATGTTGAAGATTTTTTAAGATCTCCTTATGGCAGACCCATTATTACAAATTCTTCTTTACAATTACTACTAAAACAAGCCCCGGCGACGATTGATGTTGTAACCCAAGCCTTTAACTTAACTCCTGTAGAAAAAAATATTTTACTTACTGCTGAAATAGGAACTGGACTATTTTTTGCTGGAAAACAACATATACCAATTCAAATAATTTCTTCTCCTTTTGAACATAAAATTATTACAACAAATCCCGAAGAATTATTAGAAGAAGGATTAATTTAGTTTGTAATTTTATTTTTTAGAAAAAATGTTAAAATTATAATATGGAAGAAAATCAACCAAAAATAACTCTTGCTGAGGCCCTTGTGGTTGGTCCGTTGTTTTTTATAATTCCTGATTGCATAGAACTTATTTTAATATTTTTTGGTTTAGATGATTTTTTTATATTAGATACATACTCTTTATTAACTACCCAAATTTATTTAAGAATAAAAGGTATTAAAACTACCTTTTCATTAATAATGAATTGCTTAGAATTAATACCATATGTCGGAGCATTGCCCCTTAGAACAATTGGCTTTATAGGATTAATGATATTAGACAGAAACCCAAAACTTGGACAGGCAGTCTCAAAAATTTCTGGTGGTATTGCCAAAACCAAATAAATAGTTAAAAAT
>CAYMYP010000071.1:0-1919 GCA_964394705.1 uncultured Candidatus Saccharibacteria bacterium
AAGGAGCTGCAGAACTTTTAGGAATTTCAAAAGAAGAATATCTTAAAGCTGCAAAACGCCGACCTTCGTTATTTGGTTCTGCGCCACAAACTATATACAATAAATATTTTTTATATTCTATATTTTTAGATATAAATCCTGAAGAATTAAAACAAAATATTATATCAAAACCAAATCTTTTAGGATATGCCCCAGAAAAAATACTTGTCCATTATGTTTTTTCAAAAATAACAAATCAAAAAATGAAAATAAATAAGATGAGACAAAATCCTTTACAATTGATTAGAGATTTACCACAAGAAGAAAAAGAAAAAATAACAAAAGTATACAAATATCTTGATAAATTAAGCAGAACAAGAAGAAAAATTAAAAGAAAAGTAGGAAACATAAAAGCAGAAACAGATGCATTAATTACTGCTGCTTCTTTAATTGAAAACTATTTTGGTAATAAATCAACTCCATTAAACAAAGAAAAAGTAAATAATTTAATAGAAAAAATTTTAAAACATTTAGAAAAAAATAAATAATATTTAATTGACTTTTAATATTTAATTTATTTAAATCTAATTATGAGCGACTTAAGACAAGATCCAGTATCTGGTGATTTGATTATTATGGCTCCAGAAAGAGCCAAAAGATTAGAAAAAATTATTTCTTTTAAAGAAAGAATTCATGATAGCATTAGAAAATGTCCTTTTGAAAATTTAACCAAAACTCAAAACTGGCCAGCAATTTGGGCTTATCAAAATAATAAGATTTTTGATGGAAAAAATTTCAAAGATGATAAAAATTGGGATGTAGTTTTAATTCCTAATAAATATCCTGCACTAACTCACAAAGAAAAAACTTGCGCACTTGATTTTAAACTTGGTCCATTTAACTTAAAAACCGGAGTTGGCACGCATGATTTAATTGTTTTTAAAAATCATTTTAAGCATTTGGCTGATATTCCCTTTAACGAATTTTTAGGAGCATTTTTGTTGCTTCAGCAAAGGTGTAAAATTTTAGCAAAAGATAAATGTCATCTTTATACTTCTATTTTTTGTAACTTTGGTAAAAAAGCAGGCGCATCGCTTTCTCACCCCCATTTTCAGGTTCTTACTTTGCCAATTATTCCACCAGATATAAATGATTCGTTAATTGGCTCAAAAAAATTTTTTAAAAAACATAAAAAATGCATTCACTGCGAAATGCTTAAATTTGATTTAAAAGAAAATAAAAGAGTTATTTTAAAAAATAAAAATGCTATCGCAATTGCTCCTTTTATTTCGCGTTCTCCATTTGAAATAAGAATTTTCCCACTAAAACACAACTTTCAATTTGAAAATACAAATTTAAATATTTTAAAAGATACAATAAAAATTTTGCAAGAAACGCTTAAAAAAATAAAAATCAAACTTGGCGATCCTGATTTAAATTTTTTCATTCATACTGCTCCTTATAAAGATCATAAATATAATTTTTATCACTGGCATATTGAAATACTTCCAAAAATTTCAATTCCCGGAGGATTTGAAATTTCAACTGGCATTGAAATCAATGTTTTTGATCCTTATGAGGCTGCAAAAATTTTAAAATAAATGAGCTGGATTTTAAAAAATAAATTAATTTTTGGATTTTTTTTAGCAGGATTTATTTTGATTAATCTTGGATTTTTCTGTAGTTTTTTGAAATTTAAAAATTTGAGCGATGCTTTAATTTTAGAATATGTAAATCCAATTGGAATTATTTTTGTTGGCAATTTTTATTATCTTTTATATTTTGAGATAAACGGCATTATTATTTCTTTAATAAATTTTATTTTAGTTAAAAAAATTAATTCACGCGATGTGTTTTTTGCAAAATTCTTTGCAATTTTTAATTTTTTCATTAATCTATTGATTTTTATTTATTTTCTTACTATTATTAATGTTAATTAA
>CAYMYP010000072.1:0-1875 GCA_964394705.1 uncultured Candidatus Saccharibacteria bacterium
ATATTTTATAAGATTTATTTAATAAAAATATGAAAAGAAAAACTTCTACTAAAATTCCTAAAAAATTATGGCGGTATTTTTGGGATGCTAATGTCAAAAAATTAAATCCATCCAAAAAGCCGTATTTTGTTATCAGTCGTTTATTAGATAAGGGAAATATTGAAGCGGCGAGATGGGTGAGACGCAATTACTCAAAAAAGTTGATTAAAGACACTTTTTTAAAATGCGAGATTTTAATGAAAAAACTGGTAGATTTTGGTCTCTTTTTTTAAAAATTCCTCAAGATAAAGTTAAATGTTTAAACCCGTCTTTGTAAACAGCTTTGGCCCTATTAGGGAAAAACAATGTTCTTCCTAAAAGGACTTATTTAGCGAGCGGTTCATGTTTAGCGCTTCATTTTGGTCATCGTATTTCAGTTGATTTTGATTTTTTTACCAGAACAAGCTTTAAGGGAAAAGTTATCGCTGAAAAGCTGAGGAAAATAGGAGATTTTAAATTATAAGAGATGGACGAAAAAGATACGCTTCTTGGACTATTTAGGAATGTTAAATTTAGTCTTTTTTTTACGATTATCCTCTTCTTTTTAAACCATATAAGTTTGAAGAAATTTTTTTAGCTGATCCAAGAGATGTAGCGGTGTGTATTTAATTTAGGTTTATATTCTACTTATACGGTACGATTTTGCACAATTTTTGTACTATGGAGATGATTCTAAAGACAATTATTATGATGATTTTGGTGGCAAACTTTATTTTTAACAGCAAAAAAGGTTTAGAAGTTGATTTAATTTTTGTAAAGGATAACTAAATGTTGGTTTGGAGATAAAAACTTCAACACTTATCATCACTAAGAAGAATATCTATTAAATGAATATAAATCTTACAGGTTTAAAAAGTTTTTTAGTAACAATCAATAATATCAAAGGTTCGATTTAAACTAGACATCACTTTATCAGTTTAAAAACAAACTATTGAACAGTTGTTCTTGAAAAATGGGGTACTTGACATTGCGCCTAATCTATATATGTTTAGATAGACAATATCGATAATTATTAAAATAGTAATAAATTTATTTCTTAAAAAATAATTTAAAATATGAATTAATGAAAAATAAAATTTCTGTTATTATTATTACAAAAGGAAGAGTAGAATTATTAAAAAAAAGTTTATTTTCACTACTTTCTCAATCTAAAAATCCAGATGAGATATTAATAATTGATAATTCTACAAGACGAGAAGTTAAACGAGAAATTAAGAGATTAGCTTTTTTAGTTAAAAATAAAACCAATATTCCCATTAAATATTATTACCAACCCAAAATTGGATCAACTTACGCTCGAAATTTAGGAATAAAAAAGTCAAGATCTTCAATTATAACTTTTATTGATGATGATTGTGTCCCTGATAAGAAGTGGATAGAAGAAATTATAAAAATTCATAAAAAATATCGAAATATGGCTGTAATGGGAAAAAGTTTAAATAAATTCCGAAAAAATATTATAGCCAATGTTTCTTATTGTCTTACAAAACAAGTTTTTGACACTGGTTTGTTTAAGTTTAATAACATAACCTATACTTATTTTTTAGATACAAAAAATTTTTCTATCCCAAGATCGATTTTAATAAATAAGAAAATTTATTTTGACAACATTTATGCTCCATTTTCTATTTTTGAAGATATAGATTTTGGGTTTAGTCTTTTAAAAAACAAAATAAAGATTATTTATAATCCAAAAATTATTGTCTATCATCATGAACGAACCTCTTTATATAACCATTTAAAAAGACAGATTGTAAAGGGACGAGCATTTTTTTTATTTTAAGAATAAATGGAAAAATAGAATGATATTTTCCGCCCCAGTAAATACTCGCGGGT
>CAYMYP010000073.1:0-1853 GCA_964394705.1 uncultured Candidatus Saccharibacteria bacterium
CAGAGCAAGCGCTTTGTAAGCGTTAGGTTGGAGGTTCGAATCCTCTCCTCGGCTCCAGAATTAAACAAGGATTGGCGGCGCTTGCGGCGCCGCCCTCCGCCGCAAGCGCCGCATACGGAAATTTCGCTTCTCCTTTCGTTTTTTTATCTTCTAAATACAAGTCCGAGCCGTAGATTTTCAAAAGTAATTCCTTTTTGGCAAATAGATCGTTATCTCTTGCGATTTTAGCCGCATTTGCGGCTTCATTTATCCAGTTTCTCATGAGTCCGAGCCAATCATTTTGCTTTTGTTCAAAACGAATAGTTTGTTCCTCAAGGGTTTTAATCTGACTCATAATTTCTGATTTCTTTTCAAGGTAAATTTCTCTTTCAATAACTTGGTCAAGGTAAGAATCAAGGAGAAACTGGAGTTTTTGTTTGAGGCATTTTATCTTTTCTCTGTTTTCTTGAACAAAAGCAAAACAGGATTGGGCAATTTTTTCTTTTTCTCGGTCTAATCTTTTTAACATCCATTCCGCCCAATCCTGACGCAAAGAAACTTTTTGAATCATCAGTGATAACTGACTATTTAACTCTTCCTGACGGATGAATTTTTGAGTGCATTTGTGAGTTTTAGATTTTTTGGTGCAACGGTAGTAAGTGTAAGTAACGGTTCTGTTTGTGCCTTTGTAATACTTTGTTTTCTGTTCGCCGGTAATCATCATGCCACACTCAGCACAATGTAAAAGCCCGCAGAAAGCTTTTGGCACTTTTTCTTTTCTCAGCCTGCCTCTTTGTTTTAATACTTCTTGAACTTTATCAAAAAGTTTCTTTGCGATGATTGGCTCGTGTTTGCCTTCGTGAAGTTCACCAGCATAACGAAAGTAGCCATAATAAAATGGATTAGAAAGGATAAATGAAATTTTATCTCTTTTGTAAGGGTTGCCATCCTTGGTTCTAATACCATTGCGCGCCAAAAAGTCAGCAATTTCACCAAGTGTTATATTCCCTTTGGCGTAAAGTTCAAAAGCCTGTCTAACAATTTTTGACCTTTTTCTGTTCACAACGATTGATTTTGTTCTCACATCGTTAAGATAGCCAATCGGTGCTAAACCAGGCATTTCTCCGCGTCTGACTTTTTGGCGCAATCCTCTTTTGGTATTTTCGGAAAGCGAGTCAACATAATACTTGCTCTGCCCAAAAGCGATTGAAAGCATAAATTTACCTTGCGGCGTGGATTCAAACCAGAATTGAGGAAACTTTAATGATTGAAGTTTACCGGTATCCAGAAGATAAATAATTCTTCCACCATCAACAGAATTGCGCGCTAACCGGTCAGGATGCCAAGCCAAAATTCCATTAGCTTCACCTTTCTCGATTCTTTCCAACATTCGGTTAAAAATTGGCCTGCCGGGAATTTTGGCGGTTTGTTTTTCAATAAAAGTTTCAACGATGTTAAGATTATTTTGTTTTGCAAAGGCGCGCAATTCTGCGATCTGCGCTTCAATGCTCAAAACCTGCTTATCCTCAACATCAGTTGATTTACGACAATATAAAAAGAATTTTTGCGATGAATTATTATTGTTTTCCATAATTTTTTACTCCTTAAAACTTAAATAGCCGCCCCGGTGTGCTCAACCTAATCGCTTAGATTGTCCGAGACGGCTATCAAAAAAGCGATCAGTTATTGAGCACAATTTCAGTATAACAAAATTTTAGAAAAAATAGCAATAGCAAAAATTCTTTTTCGCTTTTGGGCAGTCTCGCAAAGCGGGACAAGAGATAAAATTTCAAAATCGCAAGGGATGTCCGCCAAGGGCGGACTAAAAAAACGAAAGGAGAAGCGAAATTTCCGTATGCGGCGCTTGCGGCGGA
>CAYMYP010000074.1:0-1807 GCA_964394705.1 uncultured Candidatus Saccharibacteria bacterium
AATCTCACTATTGCCAATGCTGTTAAAATAACTTCTGAAGCTAGATTCAAAAACAATCTTATTAAATTAAATACTATTATTACTAAATGGCATCCAACACAGTGAAAGGATTTACTTTAGTTGAGGCAATTGTTGCTACTTTTATTTTTGTAACTGCTCTTACAATTATTGCTCAGATTTACGTTCTTTTAACAAGGACTGCTGTTCAAATTCAAGACCTCCAGTTTGCTTTAGATAGTTTTCGTTTTGCTACTGAAAAATTTTGGGTGGAGCTGAAAGCAAGTGGTGGGATATATTTTACACCTACTGCACTTGTTTTTAAAGATCGTACCTGCAGGGATGTTAAAGTTTACCAGGAAGGCGATAAAATTATTTTTGAAAGAAGTGGAGTTAAATCAGAACTTTTTGATCCGAGCTTAGTGGAAGTAACTGCTTTCCGTGTTTATAGTGATGTTCCCCAAAGTTCTGGCTCTTATGTTCAGACGAGTTATAAAGTTATTATTTTGAATTATGAGGTGAATTTGAAAACAAAATCTGGTAAAATTCCTTATAGTTTTTGGCAGGCTGTCGCTCCTTTAAATAGTGTTCTTGTAAATCCTCCTTGCCCATGAAAGCTCAGGTATTTTTAGTTCCAGTTATTTTTTTGACCATTGCTCTTTTTGGCACTTTTCTTTTATTGACACCTGTTCATACTAAAATTATAAAAATTAAAGAAAGTGAATTTATTTATCAAAGCTTGGCTAATGCAGAAAAAGGACTGGAGGCAGGCTTACTTGAGGTTTTCAAAGGAATCAATCTTAATTTAGATAAACAGACTATAGTTACAAATACTTCGAATTGTGGAGGAATGAGCCATCAAGGTAGAATTGGGAAATGCATTCGCTATATTTATCAGCCAAGACTTAACTTTCTTTGGACCAACGATGATCTTTTTCGAGTAGATTATTTTCGTTTTATAACTCAAAGTCCTTTAGGAGAAGTGGAAGCTAGTGACAAAGCTTTTACTGACGGAAAATTCAAAAATTTTCTCCGCTCACTTATTTTTGGAAGATTTTACTAAGTTTATAATATAAATTGATGACACCGAAAGAAGCTGAAGAAAGAATAAAAAAGTTAAGAGAGATTATTAATAAAGCAAGATATGCTTATCATGTTTTGAATCAGGATTTATATCCTCCTCAAGTTTTAGATTCTTTAAAAAAAGAGCTTTTTGATTTAGAGCAAAAATTTCCAGAGTTTATCACTCCAGATTCTCCAACTCAAAGAATAGGTGGTGAGCCTTTAAAAGAGTTTCAAAAAGTTCGTCATAAAGTTCCTATGCTTTCTTTTAATGATGCTTTTTCTTTTGAAGATTTAGAAAATTGGGAGGAAAGAAATCAAAAAATTTATCCTGGAAAATACGAATATTTTTGTGAACTTAAAATTGATGGACTTGCTATTAAACTTGTTTATGAAAAAGGAATTTTGAAATTAGGAGCAACAAGAGGAGATGGTTATTTAGGAGAGGATGTTACTCAAAATGTAAAAACAATCGAAGCTATTCCTCTTTCGCTTCTTCTTGTAGAAGATATTAGAGAAAATTTAAAAAGAGAAGGGCTTTTAGAAACATTAAAATTTTTTGAAAAAGGTTATCCTGAAGAAATAGAAGTTAGAGGAGAAGTTTTTATGCATATTGAAGATTTTAAAAAACTTGAGGGCTTTGCTAATCCAAGAAATGCTGCTGCTGGCTCACTCAGGCAATTAGATCCTAAAATAACCTCTCAAAGAAAATTAGATTCTTATGCTTATGCTTTAGTTACTAATTTAG
>CAYMYP010000075.1:0-1793 GCA_964394705.1 uncultured Candidatus Saccharibacteria bacterium
CTTTATCTTTGTTCCCTTTATCTTCTGTTTTTATCCAAAAACAAGTTGTTGCTGCTGAAGTAATTGTAATGCCCCTTTCTCTTTCTTGTTCCATCCAGTCCATAACAGTTGTCCCTTCATGAACTTCTCCAATTTTATAAGAAACACCTGTATAAAAAAGAACTCTTTCTGAAACAGTTGTTTTACCTGCATCAATATGAGCAATAATTCCAATATTTCTTATTTTTTCTAAAGGATAAACACGAGACATATTTAGCTAACTTTTAAAAAATGAGCAAAAGCCTTGTTTGCTTCAGCGACTTTGTGCATTTCTTGTTTCCTTTTAATTGCTCCTCCTTCATTTTTAGAGGCAAGAATTAATTCTTCTGCTAATTTTAAATACATTGGTTTTCCTTTTTTTTCTCTGCTTGCGGCAATTATCCATTTTGCGGCTAAAACAAATTTTCTTTCTGGTCTAACTTCAACGGGAATTTGATAACTTGCTCCACCAATTCTGCGAGAAACAACTTCTAATACAGGAGAAACATTTTTTATTGCTTTTTCAAAAACTTCTATTGGGTCTTCATTAGTTTGCTTTTTAATTTCATCAAAAGCTTTGTATACAATTTTTTCAGCAACAGTTTTTTTGCCATCACGCATAATGTAATTTATAAATCTTCCAATATCTACTCTTCCATATTTTATATCTGGCTTATGCTCTCTTGTATATTTTCTTTTTCTACGCATTTAATTATTATTTATTTAATTATTATTTAGATTTTTTTGCTCCATATTTAGACCTTTGCTGTTTTCTATTTTCAACTCCAGCAGTATCTAATACTCCTCTTACAATATGATATCTTACACCAGGTAAATCTTTTACTCTCCCTCCTCTTATTAAAACAACTGAGTGCTCTTGCAAATTATGCCCTTCTCCTGGAATATAAGCAGTAACTTCCATTCCATTTGTCAACCTTACACGAGCAACTTTTCTTAAAGCAGAGTTTGGTTTTTTAGGAGTAGTTGTAAATACCTTTAAGCAAACTCCTCTTTTAAAAGGTGATGATGAAAAAACTGGCTTATTTTTGATTGTATTAAAATAAAAAGACAAGGCAGGCGATTTGCTTTTGTTTTTTATTTTTTCTCTTCCTTTTTTAATTAATTGATTGATTGTGGGCATATTATTATTTAATAAATTATTAATAAATTATTTAATAAAAAAACGCTTTTAAAGCGCAATGCTATTGTAAATAAAAAAAATAATTTTGTCAAAATATTTATCTCATAAATGAGCCGATGGTCGGATTCGAACCGACAACCTGACGCTTACGAAGCGCCTGCTCTGCCAATTGAGCTACATCGGCATAAATATATTTTAAAAAAAATAAATTATAAAAACAAATGTTTGCGTACGTATAAATAATATAATGCTATTATGATTCCTGAATTTTTAGCAACAACAAATAAATATAAATAAACTTAAAGAAATTAATTCAATTTTAGGATATGAACTTAAACAAATTCCAATAGAATTATACGAACCTCAAGAAATATAAAAATAGAAAAGGTTATAGAAGAAAAAGCAAAAGACGTTTTTTTTACAAAACTAATAAAATTGTACTTGTTGAAGATACTGCTTTAGAATTTTTAGTTTGGAATGGACTGCATGGAGCCTTAATTAAATCATTTTTAAAGAGCATTGGAAATGAAGGTGTTTTAAAAATGTTAAAAGACGAGCAAAACAGAAAAGCCATTACAAAAACAGCAATTGGTTTTTTGGTGGCAATAAATCATATATTTTTATTAGAGAAATT
>CAYMYP010000076.1:0-1756 GCA_964394705.1 uncultured Candidatus Saccharibacteria bacterium
GTACAGGAGATAATAATCATTTTTTGGTTTTATAAATAATAGAGTTAAGATTTTTTATTATGCCTAGAACCTTTTTATTTATTTTATACCATCTTGATGCATCGGGAATGTATATTATCTTTTTCCGATTTTGTTACTAAAAACCGGCATTTTAATTTTTCTAAAAATTCGTCGTAACTTTTCGGTAATGGCTGATCGCTTACAAATAATCTATATTCTTTTTCATTATTTTTTAATAAATTAAAAAGTTTTTTGTCGTTTTGATTTGTCAATTCCTCAATTTGGCAAAATTTTCCATTTGCTATATACATTTAAATTTTGATTTTGCTTATTTTTGCTATGATTTTATTTAATAGTTCTATTATTTCCTTTCTATATTTTTTAATCTTTTTATTTTCTTTTAAAGACAAAACACTTTCTAAATTTGAAATTTTATCATTTAATTTAAAAATTAATTTTTGAGCATCAAACAAACTTAATAAAACCAAAATTTCAACTATAATTCCTCTTGTTTTAATTTCAACTTCTGGACCATACTTATTAATTTTTTTATAATTTTATCTTTTTGCAATAAAAATTTATCATCTCTTATAAATGGAACTAATTCAAAATATTTTAAATCATCTTTTTTTATTAAATTTTCCAAATTTTCAACAAAATATAATAAAGCATATTTAAAGTTTGTATACTATTTTATTTTGAGCTTTTGCAAATTCTTTATAAATTTTTTTGATAAATTTGAGATATAGCTATGTTTAATTAATTCTTATTTAAATCATTCAAAATTCTAATTACAATCTGTGGATGTATCTCGGAAAGTATTAAATCAATAAGTTTATCTTTTTGAAGATCTTCCCATCTTAAAGCAGGAGGAGTTAATTGTAATTTATTTTCAAAATACTTACATATTTTTAATAATTCATTTTTTGGTAATGATTCTAAAATCTTTAAAGTCCAAATAAAATCTTCTTTTTGCCATCCTTGGAGTTTAGCTATATTTTCATAATATTTATCTATATTAAAATATTTACTTTTATATTGCATTTTAATAATCTAAATTTATTTTAATCTAATTTTAATCTAAAAAAAAGAAGGGGCAAATATTTTTGCCCCTACAAAATTAACTTCTATTTAAATTTCCCGGGTTGAAAATCGTCATCATCAAAATCAGGCTGACAGACCGACGGAACATACTCTTTTGCAGTTATAAGCAAGCATTATTTTACTCTTCTTAAAACTAATTTACCATTAAGATATTTTTTAGCAAAATTAATTAATACATTAGAATTATAAAAATTTATTTTCCTTGATTCTTTATAAATCCACCATTTTTCTTTAAAACATTTATCTAACCACAAAACTTCATCTTTTTTGCCATATCTCATCAAAAATTTTCTTTGTTTTAAATAAGCATCTTTTTCTGCATCGTCTCCATAATATTTTTTACCTTTATTATATTGCCAAATATGTCTAGCTTCATGTAATAAAAGAGAAGCTAAATATTCTTTGCTCGATTCTAAAATTGTTAAAGTTTCACAAATATAAATTTTTTCTTTAATCCACAACAAGTTATCATAATCTTTTTTAAATAAAACTAAAATTGCTCTAAGCTCTTTTAAAAGTTTAAAATGCTTAAGCTCTTTATATTTTAAAAATTTTAATGCTAAAATAATTTTTTTTATTTCTTTTTTTGTTTTTGCAATAACTTCAATTCCATTAAAATTATGTTTAAAATAATATTCTTTTTTCATATATT
>CAYMYP010000077.1:0-1748 GCA_964394705.1 uncultured Candidatus Saccharibacteria bacterium
ATTATTTGAAATTTTGCTATAAAATTTCCTCCCCTTTTATAAAAATAAATTATAATGTTTTTATTAAGGTGTGGAAATTGATTTAAATATTTTTGTAATTCATCATTAGAAATATCTTTATTTGTTTTTGGTTTTAAATCAGAATTTTTTGGTGGTTGCTCTTTTGTCATATATAAAAATGATAACTCTTTATTTTTAAAAGTCAATTAAATTGCGATTTATTTTAAATGATGCTATTTTTAAAATATGCAAAATATTAGAAATTTTGTAATTATTGCCCATATTGATGCAGGAAAATCTACATTAGCCGATAGATTGCTTGAATTTACTAAAACTATTGATCCGCGCAAGATGAAACCTCAATATTTGGATCAATTAGAATTAGAAAGAGAACGGGGTATAACTATTAAAATGGCGCCGGTTAAAATGCTTTATAAAAATTATATTTTAAATTTAATTGACACTCCGGGACATTCTGATTTTTCTTATGAGGTTTCAAGAGCCTTAGCTGCCGTAGAAGGAGCAATTTTGCTTGTTGATGCTACTGCTGGAATTCAAGCTCAAACTTTAGCAAATTTTTATGCAGCAAAAAAAATGGGATTAAAAATCATTGCAGCTGTGAATAAAATTGATTTGTTTGATTTAAATAATCCTTTTTTAAAAACAATTATTAAAGAAACTGCCGAATTAGTTGGAATAAATGAAAATGAAGTTCATTTAATTTCTGCTAAAACTGGTCAGGGTATTGAAAAATTATTAGATGATGTAATTTTAAAAATTCCTTCTCCAAAAATTTTAAATAATGATTATTGTCGAGCGCTTGTTTTTGACTCAATTTATGATGAAAACAAAGGAGTGATTGCTTATGTTAGAGTTTTTGATGGACAGTTTAGGGCAGGTGAAAATGTTTAAAATAAAAGAAATTGGATATTTTTCGCCAGAATTAAAACCCGGAGAAATTTTATCTGCTGGAGAAATTGGTTATATTGCAACTGGAATTAAAGAGCCGTCTTTAATTTATATTGGCGACACAATTTTAAAAAATAATGCTCTTGCTTTAAGTGGTTATAAAAAACCAATGTCAGTTGTTTTTGTTTCTTTTTATCCAGACAAAGGCACAAAATTTGAAGAGCTAAAAAAAACCTTAGATAAATTAAGATTATCAGACTCAGCATTAAGCATTGAGCCGGAAAACAATGAAGCTTTAGGCAGAGGACTTAAAATTGGTTTTTTAGGAAAACTTCATTTTGAAATTATTTCAACAAGATTAAAAAGAGAATTTAATGTAGAATTTTTGACAACTTTTCCTTCGGTTTTGTGGAAAATTAAAAGGGGCAATCAAGATTTTTATTTTTACGATCCAAATCAATTTCCAGAAAAATTTGATAAAGCATTTGGAAAAATTATTGATTTAGAAATTCTTACTCCGCAAAATTATTTAAATAATGTTTTAAAGCTTCAAAGTGTTTTTGATTTTAGATTATTAGAGACAAAAACTTTGGGTAACCAAATTATTTTAAAATGTAAAATGCCGCTTTTAGAACTAATTTATGATTTTGATGATAAATTAAAATCAGTATCAGAAGGTTTTGCTTCTTTTAGCTATGAAATTGATGGAGAAGAAGAAATGGATATTACAAAAATGGAAGTTTTAATTAATGGAGAAATTATAAAACCGCTTACGCGCATTATTCCGCAAAAAAATTTACAAAAAGAAGCAAAAGAAACTGCCGAAAGATTAAAAAAAA
>CAYMYP010000078.1:0-1706 GCA_964394705.1 uncultured Candidatus Saccharibacteria bacterium
AAGCAATACCGCCTGCCAAAGCAAGCATTGCAATAAAACCAGTAATTAAAGTATTAATTATTTGTGGAGCAACATTTAACTGATATAAAGCTGTCAAAAATCCAAAAACTACAACTGCCCACCATGTTAATGTGCCCAAAAATTTTGATGCATGAAGCCTAGCTGATGCAACTGAAGCATGCACCAATCTTCTTAAGAAATTAGCAATAACAACTGCAGCAAGCATTATTAAAACTGCTGCTACAATGTTTGGCAAATATGCTAAAACGCTTTGCAAAAATGCGGAAAAAGAATAAAGTCCAAGCATATCTGAAACTACCAAAAGCGTTACTACAATAAAGAACCAATTAACTAATTGGCCCAAAAAATAAGCTCCTCGCAATCTAAGCCCTGCCCTTTCAAAATATGGTGCGAGACCTAATTTAGAAAGCAAAACATCAAGCTTTAAGGCCTCAAAAATTTTTTCAACTACTGACCCCAAAACTGACGCCACAAGTAAACCAATCAAAAGCACAATAATTGCAACAACCAAAGTGGGCAGAAATCCTATTACATTTGTCCAAACATTTTGCAAAGCTAATGTTACTACTTGCGTTAAATCTCCTGTAGCCATTTTTTTATTTTTTTTTAAAAAAATTTAAAAACCGACCTTTTGTTAATATTATACTATAAAATTTTTTATTTTAAAATCAAAAACTGTGGATAAATCAAAAATATTAAAATACAAATAAAATCAATCCTGTTGTAATTAAAATTATTCCAATCCAATTTTTTAATGTTATTGTCTCACCTAAAAATAATGCCGCAAGTAAAATTACTAAAACAACACTAAATCTATCCAAAACTGCAACTCCTTTTACTGGTCCAAATTTTAAAGCCAAAAAATAAGCAAGCCATGATAAAGCTCCTGCAACTCCAGATAAAACAATAAAAAGCAAGGCCTTAGAATTAATTTGATGAATTAAAGAAAATTTATTAAGTGACAACGATACAATTATTAAAAACAAAGCCATAACTACAGCCCTAACAGAGGTAGCAAGCGTTGTATCAATATCTTTAATTCCAATTTTTCCAAAAATTGCAACAAGCGCCGCAAAAAAAGCTGATAAAAATCCTAATAATATCCAAATTTTATCCATTTAATCAAATAAATTTACTCTGTAGTAATTCCATCAAAATGCTCTTCGTCGGCCATTGCCTCAGCTTTAGTTTGATGCAAAACCCCATCACGATGATTTGGCGGAGAATAAATTGTATAAAGTTTTAAGACAACATCTCCAGTATTTATAACATTATGTTTTGTCCCAGCTGGTACAACAATTGCAAAACCATCTTCTACATCATAGACATTTTCTCCAACCAAAGCCTTACCCTTCCCTTCTTCAATTCTTAAAAACTGATCAAGTCCATGCACTTCTTCTCCAATTTCTTCACCTGGATTTAAAGACATTAAAACCAGCTGGCTATATCTACCAGTATATAAAACTTTTCTAAAATTATTATTTTCACGAGTTAATTTTTCAATATTATCAATAAAACCTTTCATAAATATAAAATAAATTCAAGCGACCTTTTTAAAATTAAATAATTTTATTTTTTTTCAAATATCAAAAAATAATTACCCCTACCAATAATTCTTATAGTCTTATAAACAGGAAACTGTATATCAATTTTGCCATTTAAAACGCAAACAAAATCCCATCCTT
>CAYMYP010000079.1:0-1671 GCA_964394705.1 uncultured Candidatus Saccharibacteria bacterium
CAATTCTTTCTAAAAATTGAGTTAAATTGTTAAATTGCAAAGCAAAATGAATTAATTCTTGAATATTTTCTAATCTTTCTTCAAAATTTTGAAAGCTATTTTTTAAATAATTTAAATAATTAGTTGTTCCCAAAAATAAATTAATACAATTTTTAGGATTTAAATCTTTGCAAGTGCTAATTTTGTTTATAAAATTATTATAATTTGTTTTGGTTAAATTTTTTTGAAGTCTTTCTTTGCTTAAATTATCTTTTGGATTTTGAATTATTCTTAATCCAGCCAAAATATCTTTTATTTCTTTTCTTTCGTAAAATCTTATTCCTCCAAAGATTTTATAAGGGATTGAGTTTAGATTAAGAAAGGTTTCAATTGCCCTAGACTGCGCATTTGTTCTATAAAGAACCGTGCAAGAATTATATTTTTTTTCTTTAATAATTTGCTGAATTTTATTTACAACAATTTCTGCTTCTTCATCTTCATTTTGCGCTTCTAAAATACTAATTAATTCTCCATTGTCATTTTTTGTCCAAATATTTTTTGGCTTTTGATAAGTATTTTTAGAAATAACAGCGTTTGCTGCTTTTAAAATATTGCTTGCTGATCTATAATTTTCTTCTAAAAAAACAATTTCTGCGCTTTTCCACTCTTTTTCAAAATTTAAAAATATTTCAATATTTGAACCGCGCCAAGAATAAATTGTTTGAGCGTCATCTCCAACCACACTAATATTTTTATGATTTTGAGCTAAAAGTTTTATAAGCATATATTGCATATCATTAATATCTTGGTATTCATCCACTAAAATATATTTATATTTTTGCTCGTATTTTTCTAAAATTTTTTTATTTTCTAAAAATAATAAAACAACTTTATGAATTAAGTCATCAAAATCAAAAGCGTTTTGATTTTTTAATTGATTTTCATAATCGCTAAAAATATTTAAAACCGCATCTTCTTCTAGCTCTAAATAATCATTATTTATGAAACTATTTTTAATCTTTGAAATTTTATTATAAAAATAACTTGGAGCAGGTTTGGTTTTTTTGTTTTTTACAATTTTTTTAATTAAAGCAAAAGAATCGTAATCATCAAAAATAATAAAATTTTTATCCCTTCCAAAAACAGGAGCCTCTTCTCTTAAAATTTTTGCGCCCAATGAATGAAATGTGCCAATAAAAATATCTTTTAAATTTAAATCATTTTTGAAATTGGAAAGTGCTTTTTTTGTTTTTGAGATCATTTCTTTTGCTGCTTTATTAGTAAAAGTAATTGCGCAAATATTTTTAGGGTTAATTCCTTGGAATAATAAGTGAATTAGTCTGCTTGTTAATGTTTTTGTTTTGCCAGTACCAGCGCCAGCTATAATTAAAAGCGAGTTTGATTTAGAAAGCACCGCTTTTTTCTGATTTGGATTTAAATCTTTTAAATAATCCATAATATTAATTTAAAATAATTTTTAATAAAAATAAAACAAAAAAATCCTAAGGGTTTTTATTTTTAAAATACCAGGCCTCATTTTACAAATTTGAGGATTTATTTTATTGTCATTATTTATAAAATAAATTAAAATAATAATATGCAATTTCAAGTTCCGCAATTTATTGACATTGAAGACAAAGTTATTGGACCCCTAACCTTGCGTCAATTTATTTATTTAGCTATTGCTGGCAT
>CAYMYP010000080.1:0-1625 GCA_964394705.1 uncultured Candidatus Saccharibacteria bacterium
CCTCCTTTTTAAATTATATCATAAGAAATAATTTTAGTCAATATAATATACTAATATAAAGCTAATCGCTTTGAAAAAACTTTTTAATAGTTTTTATTAAAATTATCAAATCTAAAACAATAGATCTATTTTTTAAATAAAAAATATCATACTGAAGCTTTTCATAAGTATCTTCAATTGAGGCGCCATATTTATAATTAATTTGCGCCCAACCAGTAATGCCCGGTTTAATTAAATGTCTAATATTGTAATAAGGAATTTTTTCTTCTAAAACTTTTACAAATTCAGGTCGCTCTGGACGAGGTCCCACAAAAGACAAATCTCCTTTTAAAATATTAATTAATTGCGGCAATTCATCTAAATGAGTTTTTGCCAAAAATCTTCCTATAAATGTAAATCTTGGATCATAATTTCCAGAAGTTTTCCATTTGGGACCGTCTTTTTCAGCGTCCTTATGCATTGTTCTAAATTTATATAAAACAAAATCCTTATTATTTTCCCCTACTCTAATTTGCTTATAAATAACTGGTCCTTTTGAAGTTAGTTTAATTAAAATTCCAATTAAAACCAAAAGTGGAAACAAAAACCAAAATAAAAGCAGAGCAAAAACAAATTCTAATCCTCTTTTTAGGCTATCATAAAATTTTTCTTTTTCTAAAATTTTATCTAAAAACCAACTTTCGTTAATTTCAGCTAAAGGGATTTTTTTAAAAATCAATTCATAAAAATAAGGCGTATCATAAATTATAACCCTTAAACTTAAAAGTTCATAAAAAATTTTGGAAAAATTAGAATCTTTCTTAAATTCAAAAGGCAAAACAATAATATCAATTAAATTTTTATAGACAAAATTTTTCCATTGAGAAGCATTTTGTAAATCTTGAGGGATTTGACTAGCTGGCCAAAAATATTTTATTTCATATCCAAGTTGCTTATTTTTGGTTAGAAAATCAAAAATCTCATATGATACTTTTCCGTTTGCAATCATTAAAACTTTTGTCGCTGGCACAATATCAACCAAAAACTTATTAAAATACCTACGCCATATAAATTCTATAAAAATAAAAATTAAAGAAAAAATAAATAAATTAGTTTTAGGAGTAATTCCATAAAATGGCAAAAGGTAAAAAAATGTAATTGCTACAAAAACATTTAATATAATTGCAGCAAATAAAGTTTTTAAAAAATCAACATTGTTTTTTAATCTTTTTTTCTCATATAAACCAGAAATTTCAAAAATTAAAAGCCACAAAATTAAAATAATTGAAAAAGGCTTAAAATGATCAAAAAAATTTACCATCCAATAATTACCATATCTTAAAATTAACGCTAAAATCAAAGCTAAATAAAAAACTAATATATCTCCTAAAACTAAAAATCCAATCATTTCATTAAAATATTATAAATTTTTACTTTAAAAATTTCCTTGCTTAATTTTAGAACTTCCTTATAATGAGGGAATAAATTTATATTAGAAAATAAATAAATTAAAACAAAAATTGCCAAAATTCCGGTAACTAAAAAAATTTTTTGTTTATTTTCTTCAATATCTAAATAAATTTTATCAAATTTTAAAATTTTTTTAAAAATACCATTGCTGTAAACATTTATTCCGTTATGAAATG
>CAYMYP010000081.1:0-1603 GCA_964394705.1 uncultured Candidatus Saccharibacteria bacterium
AAAAGAATTAGAAGGAAAATTTGATGGTATTGCAATTAGGGTGCCAACTGTATCGGGTTCAATTGCAGATATTACTTTTGTTGCAAAAAGAAAAACTTCTGTTGAAGAAATTAACAGTATTTTTAAACAAGCAGCTCAATCTCCACGTTGGCAAGGAATTTTAAAAGTTACTGAAGATCAAATTGTTTCTTCTGATATTTTAGGAGAACCTTATGGCGCAATTGTTGATTTAAACTTTACTAAAGTTATTGATGGTGATTTAGTGAAAGTTTTGTCATGGTATGATAATGAAGCTGGTTATGTTTCAACATTAATAATTTATTTAGGAGCAGATCATAGAGGATTTAATTTAAAAGAAAATATTAAAAATTGGCTTAAAAATAAGGGCTATGAAATTTATGATATTGGTGCGCACAACTTAAATGAAAATGATGATTATGTTGATTTTGCACAAAAATTAGCAGAAGGTATTCAAAAAAATTTAGACAATGCCTTAGGAATTTTAATTTGCGGTTCAGGAATTGGAATGTGTGTGGTTGCTAACAAATTTAAAAATATTTATGCAGGGATTGGAATTTCTCCGGATCAAGTTTTTGATGCAAAAAGCCATGATAATATTAATGTTTTGTGTTTAGCTTCTGATTTTGTTGATGAAAATTTGGCTAAAAAGATGATTGATGTTTTTTTGCTTACTCTATTTGATAAAAAAGAAAATCATTATCGTCGCATTCAAAAAATTCAATCTTTAGAAGAAAAATTATGCAAGTAATTCCAGTAATAAATTGTCATTTTAGGGATAGCGAATGCGTTTTGGAGAAACTTAATAAAATTAATGGTTTTTCAGAATGGGTGCATTTAGATATTGCTGATGGGATTTTTACTTTTAATAAAACTTGGAATGAACCTGAAAAATGGAAAGAGTTTAATAAAAACAATTTAAAATTAGAAGTTCATTTGATGGTTGAAAATCCAATTGATTGGGCAAAAAAATGGTTAGAAGCTGGAGCAAATAGAATAATTTTTCACTATGAGCCATTAAATGATAAAGAAAAAGAGATTAGAGAAATTTTAGAATTAGCAAAAAATTATAATGCAGAAGTTATGCTTGCAATTTGTCCTGAAACCGAAATTAAAGAAATTGAACCATTTTTAGATAAATTTAATTATTTTCAAATACTTGCTGTGATGCCAGGCCCTGCTGGACAAAATTTTTTACCATCAGTTTTAGATAAAATTAAATTATTAAAACAACTAAAACCAGATGCTTTAGTTGAGGTTGACGGTGGCATAACGCTAGAATCAGCTAAAAAAGTAAAAGAAGTAGGAGGAGATTTGATAGCTTCGGGTACATTTATTTTTAATAATTTTGAGGGCAAATCAGTTTCCTGGGCCATTGACATATTAAAAAATATTAATTAATTTAAAATAATATGCCACCACAAGAAAATTTTCCATTTTCACAAGAAGAAGCGGATAAATATGTAAAGCATATTGCCTCTAAGTATTTTGGTGATAATTTTGAAGAATTTTTAACAGAAAAATATTATAAAAATCTTCGTAAAGAAGATAGAATTTTAATTGATAACGCTAGAAAAGAAGGATG
>CAYMYP010000082.1:0-1602 GCA_964394705.1 uncultured Candidatus Saccharibacteria bacterium
GCTAAATGAGCCAGTTTGGGATTGTTTTTGATAAAGTCTTGTTTTGGGTACCATTCATAGTACATGTGATTTTGTCGATAGCGGGAAACATATTTGACTTTAACAAAACCGGGATAATCTTTATCAGGTGAAATCTCAACACACTCTCTTTCTTCGCCATTAAGGTCAATAATCTTCATAATGATAAATTATAGAAAAGTATTTTTTTTTTGTAAAGAGAGAATTTGATATTGTAATTTCAAAAATTTTCTAATATAAATAAATTTATAGAAGATAAAAGAGGAGAATTTAATAAAAAGTCCAAGACTACCTGGAAAAAACCTATTATTTTAAAATGGATTAAAAAAGATAACATGAGCGCCTGTTTAAAAATCATAGATAAGAAAATAGGTTATTTATTGAAGAAAAAGGCAATTGGGAAATTAAAACAATGGTTTTTGTCTGATGACCAAAATTTTAAT
Organism: uncultured Candidatus Saccharibacteria bacterium; assembly: GCA_964394705.1. Taxonomy (GTDB): domain Bacteria; phylum Patescibacteriota; class Minisyncoccia; order UBA6257; family 2-01-FULL-56-20; genus CAYMYP01. Next base: position 462 of record CAYMYP010000082.1, read on the forward strand.
AGTATAACGGCAGAAAGATATATCATTGATTACCTTAAATTAAAAAATAAAAATCTTGAAGATAACTTAAAAAGAAAGGGTCCTGATGCATTTTTAAAAATAAATAGAGAAAAAATTATTTTAGAAGTTACAACATTAAATAGTTTTCTTGCCGAGTGGATTTTAGTTGAAAGATTGCCGATGTATTTAGAAGAGAAAAACAGAGTTTTTTTAAAGAATAATGGTATTAGATTGTTTTATTCTCCTAAAAGATTATCCGACGAAATGAGAAAAGACGGAATTTATTTATACATACAAAATATTGGTAATGCTCTGTCACATAAAAATTTCGTTAAATTAAAAGAACTTGAAATAAAAGTTGAATACGACGAAGCGCTTGTTGGATGTATATCGTGGAAGTATTTAGATGAAAATGGGATTAACTTTTTAAAATACTTAACCGACGGATTAGTTGAAAAAATAAATAAAAAAAATAACCAATTGAGGAGTAATAAAGCTTTAATCTTTGTTGGTGTTAATCATGTAGCCGCTTCAAGTTGGTGGAATCCAGATCTTTTTAAAGAGATCGGGGAAGGGGGAGTTAGTTATAGAGATCAAATTCAAGGAATTCAAGATTACTTATCATCTAAATTATCTAAAAACATATTAGGAGTTTGTTATTTTTCCTACTCTTTGGATAAAGAAGAACCCTTTTATCCTTTAAAAATGTTTTGGCGAAATAAAAAGGAGAAGGTAAATATAAATTTATAAATTTAACCTATGCAACTAAAAAATTATCAAGAAAAAACAATAGTTAAATTATTGGAAGCCGCTAAAGATTTACTTCGTTTGGGTGGTAATAAGAAGTTAGTTTTTAAAGCGCCGACAGGGTCGGGTAAAACAATAATGATGGCGGAGTTTTTGAAGAGGTTGGTTGATGATAGGGAGATTAAACAATCGCTAAGTTTTATTTGGACGGCGCCGAGGCAGCTTCATATTCAAAGCCGAGAAAAGTTAGAAAACTATTATGAAACAAGCCGAGCGTTAAAGTGTTCCTATTTTGAGGATTTGGACGACAGAAAAATAAGTGAGAACGAGATTTTGTTCTTCAACTGGGAGAGTATCAATAAGAAAAACAATGTTTATGTCCGAGACAACGAAC
>CAYMYP010000083.1:0-1596 GCA_964394705.1 uncultured Candidatus Saccharibacteria bacterium
AGAAAGGCGGCTTAAAACAAGAAAACAATTTTTAGCTGATTTGGCAACTATGCTTGGCGGATATGCATCAGAAAAATTTATTTTTGGAGATATTTCCACTGGAGCTTCTAACGATTTAAAAGAAGCAACTGATTTAGCAAGAAGATTAGTTACTCGTTATGGCATGAGTGATTTAGGGCCAATTACTTTTGGCAAAAGCGAAGAATTAATATTTTTAGGAAGAGAAATTGCTGTGGAAAAAGATTATTCTGAAGAAACTGCTAGAAAAATAGATGAAGAAATTAAAAAACTCATTCAATGGGCGTATGATACGGCTTTAAATATTTTAAAAACAAATAAAAATGTTCTTAAAAAAATTGCTGAAGTCTTAATTCAAAAAGAAACCTTAGAACAAGATGAATTTTATGCTTTAATAAAACCATTTAAACTAAAAACAATAACAATAAAATAGTTTTGCTTATTTTTAGTTTTTCTTAATTAATGATTTTTTTGTGCGCCTGGTTGGATTCGAACCAACGACCCCTGACTTATAAGGTCAGTGCTCTAACCGCTGAGCTACAGGCGCTTACTTATTTATTGACTTATCAAATTCTACCATATAATTTTCTGCTTGTGTATTTAATGAATTTACTGCTTCAATTTCTTTATTAATTTTATTAATTAAATCTAATATTTCATTTTTATTATTTGCGCCATAAAATCTTTTTTGCAAAGCTAAATTTAATTGAAAAAGATAATCACTGTAATTTATTAAATGAGTTATAATAGTTATTCTATTAGTTATTGCTGCAATTGCAAATCTTTCTCTACCATTAGTTTTAATTTCTGCTAATGATTGAGTCATATTTTCAAGTTCTTTTGACAATTCTATTGATTTTTTGCGAATATCAAAAATAGTTAAGTTTGTTTTGTCAATTAAATTAAAAGCATCAGTATATTTTTTTTCTTCATCTAATTCATTAATTTTATTTAAATTATTTTTAATTTGATTAGACAAATTTATAATTTCTTGTGAAATTAGGGCGGTTTGCTCTCTGCTTTTTTTAAATTGTTCAGGAATAAAAATTTTGTTGCTGTTTAAAGGGATTTTAAATCCTAAATAAACCACAAAAATTATAAAAATAAACATAAAATAATATGTCTGCTTTTTTAAAAAACTTAACATTTTTATTATAAAATTTTTATTATAAAATTATTTTAACATTTTTTAATTAAATAATCAAATTCTTTTAATTTTAAAAGCCCGCCCTGATTTTCTGGCTTTACGCCAAGTGGGTGGAGCTCAGCCTGAGCCCACGGACTAGGCACTGTTGCTCCTCCCTATAATAATTACTTGACCCAGAATCAAGGCGGGCAGATATATTATAACAAAAATAAAATTTCAAAGCAATTTAATGTATAACCGCACTTATTTTTTGACATTAAATGTATTTTAATAAACAAGGATTTTAGATAATGATTTTAGCTGAAACATTGTTATAGATTGTATAATTATAAATTATAAAACAAATACAATATTTTGTTATTGCAAAACAAATTTAATTTCTGGCCATCATAAAACCAAAGTTCTTGCGATGACAAAAAATTGAAGAAATC
>CAYMYP010000084.1:0-1592 GCA_964394705.1 uncultured Candidatus Saccharibacteria bacterium
TTAAAGAAATAAGATAATCTATTTTTTTACTTGAACCAGCTGACCATTTGTTGGCATAAATTCCATAAATATTTTTAGGAGGATTTTGTAATGAAATATTTTTTATTTGAGAAATATTATTTTCTAAATTTTGCGATTCAATTTTAGAATCTTTAAATTCTTCTTGAATAGTCAAATTTGATAATTTATTCAAATTTTCATTTTTTATTTCATAAACTTGTGGTTTAGATATAAAAACAAAGCCTAAAGAAATTAAAAAAAATAAAATAATAAATTTTAAATTTTTAACTAAAAATCGCATTTATTTATGGAAATTCAATATAATTTAATTGATTTTCGCCCAAAAAATATAATCGATTGGTTTTACTATCATAAAAAGCCTGCGGGGTTTTGGCAATAGTTTTAATATTTTCTTTAAATTTATCTTCTATTTCAAAAAAATCAATTTTATCTTTATACTGCAAAAATATATGGCGATTATCTTTAAACCAGGAAATTTTTATAATATTATTTGCGCCTTCAAAATTAAATCTAAAATAATCAGTTTTATCTTTTAAATTAAAAATTTCTAAAGCGTTTTTTTCTAAAGCTGCAAGCATTACCCCGTCTTCGCTTAAATAAAAATTTAAAACATCAGTAGCAATTTTTGTTTGCTCCCCAGAAACTAATTCGTACTTATAAAGTGAACCATCTTCTTCTAAAATAAAAACGCTGCTATTTCTTAAAACAATATCTTTATTTTTAAAAGGAAAAATTACTTGTGTTGGTTTACTTAAGGAGGTGCGGGGTAAAATATTTAAATAAGAAAAATTATTATTTTTGTCAAAAGTAGTCGATACAATCCATAATTTTGAAGATAAAGCCTTTAAAATTGGTAAAGAAGAAGTTGAAGATAAAATTATTTTATTTTTATTTAAATCAAATAAGTCAATTTGTTTATCTTCCCTAAAAATTAACTCATTAGAATTATCTTCGGAAAAATTAATAAATTCTTCATTATAAAAACCAAAATTTAATTTAGTTGAAGTAGATTTTTCAATATCAATTATATAAAAATTTTTAGAGCTAGAACTTTTAGTAAGAACTTTTTTAAAATCATTGCTTACAGCTAAAATTTCATCGCCTATCATTTTTTTATCATTTAAAAAAATTTTATTTTGCAAGGTTTTAATTAAAAAATTATTATCTGCTAAAACCCAAAAAGAATTTATTTCTTCTTGTAAAATAGTTTTAAAGCTATTAGGAACCAAAACTGCATTTTTGACTTCTACTACTAAGGAAGGTTTTACTTCAATATGGCGCGCAAATGGCAAATAATTATTTGCTTTAATTTCTAATAGATATTTTTTAGGAAATAAATTACCTATAAAAATTCCGCTGTCAAAAAAATTAATTGCATTATCAAAAAAACTAATATTTTTCTTAACTTTTTTGCCATCTAAAAAAATATCAGCTTCTGAAGGATAAGTTTTAATATAAACTCCGCCAACTTTAATTAAATTAAAATTTTTAAAATCAAATCGCCAACCAAAAGCATATAAAACCAAAAAACTGCCAAAAATTATAAATAAAATAAAAAACAAAATTATTAA
>CAYMYP010000085.1:0-1546 GCA_964394705.1 uncultured Candidatus Saccharibacteria bacterium
TATTAGGAAAGCTTGGGAATTTATCTAATTATTTTTTCGAAATTGGTTCAATTAAAATATTATGGGGAGATTTTATATCTACTTTAATAGATTTTATAATTGTTGCTTTTGTGGTTTATTATGGATTTAGATTTTTTCGTCTAGATAAAATAGATAAGAAAAATTAGATTAATAGCATAATTTAGCAGTTTAAATTATTTATGAAAATTTTTGTAAAAGTTAAGCCAAAAAGCAAAAAAGAAGAAATAAATGAAATTGATAAAAATCATTTTGTAATAAAAATCAAAGAAATTCCTCAGGGGGGTAAGGCAAATTTAGCTTTAGTTAAAATTTTGGCAAAATATTTTAAAATTCCTTTATCAAAGGTTAAAATTATTTCTGGATTAAAAAGTAAAAATAAAGTTTTAGAAATTGAAGATTAAAACAATGAATTTAAAAGGTAAAAAAGTTTTGTTATTTGGATTGGGTGTTTTAGGAGGCGGAGAAGCAGCGGCAAATTTTCTTTTAGATCAAGGCGCAAAACTTACAATTACTGACGCTAAGAAAAAAGATGATTTAAAAAATGTTTTAAAAAAAATTAAAAGCAAAAAAGTTAATTTAGTGTTAGGCAAGCACAGAGAAATTGATTTTAAAAATAATGATATTATTGTTTTTAATCCAGCAATAAGTATTTTTAGCTCATGGGTAAAACTTGCTAAAAAATATAATAAAAAAATAGAAAATTATTTAACTTTATTTCTCGATGCTTTAAAAGATAAAAAACCAATTCCTGATTATATTGGTATAACTGGTACAAGAGGTAAAACAACAACTACTTTATGGATTCATCATTTTCTAGATGGTTCGGTTGTTGGCGGGAATATTCCCCAAAATGGCTTGCTTAAAATTATAAAAAAGAAAACTAAAGTTTTTGTATTGGAACTTTCTTCTTTTCAACTTGATTTTATGAAAAAAGGATTAATTCCTCCTAAAATTGCAATAATTACTAATTTATACATAGACCATATAAATTGGCATAAAACTTTAAAAAATTATATTAAAGCAAAAGCAAAAATATTTTTAAATCAAACCAAAAATGATTTTTTAATTTTAAACGCTTTAAATAAATATACAAAGGAATTTTTAAAATATAAACCTAAAAGCAAAATTTATTTCTTTTCTTTAAAACCATTGCCTAAAAATAAAAAAGGAATCTTTTTTGACGGAGATAAAATATTTTTTCAGGATAAAGAAAAAAAATTTATAACAACAGTAAAAAATTTTAGTCCGCATCAAAAATCTAATCTTTTAGCAGCGCTTTTGGCAAGTTATCTTTATGTTAAAAATTGGAAAAAATTGATTAATAAAATTTCTTCATTACAATCTCCAAAATTTAGGCAGGAAATAGTTTTTAAAAACAAAAAAATTATGATTATTAATGATTCTGCATCTACTAGTCCTGATGCAGTAATTGCCGCTATTGAGCGATTTCAAAAAGAAAATAAAAAATTGTTTTTGATAACCGGCGGAACAGATAAAAATTTAGAATTTAAAGAATTAGCTCAAA
>CAYMYP010000086.1:0-1535 GCA_964394705.1 uncultured Candidatus Saccharibacteria bacterium
TTTATGTTTATTTTAAAATTATTTTGAAATTTAGAATAAAAAAAATATAATTTAAAAATAAAAAAATGGATACTAAAAATTTAGAAAAAGATTCTCAAGATTTAGAAAGACAATAAAGCGCATCAATTTTAAAAAATTTTGGGTTTAAAGATGAGACTATTATTAATTGGATAATTAATAATTTTAAAGATAAAAAAGATCTTAATAAATTTATTGAAGCCATTGAGGAAATGAAAGAAAAAAATACTCAAAAAGCTTTTTTAAATTATATAAATTTCATTGAAAAAATAATCGGATATTATAAATTGGGAAATTCCAATAACTTATATTTTTTTTATAAAGAATTTATAAAATTAATTTTTAAAAATTTTAAAGATAATTTATTTAATAGAACAAGCCTAATTAAAGTTTTGATACCAAATTTAATTCTTCTATATGGAGTAATGTATTTAAATTGGAAAATCTTTAATTATTTATTTGTGTCTTTTTTTGAATTTTTAATCATCATATTTTTGATAATTTTATTATTAATTAGAAGCAAAAAGCCAATTAGTTTTATTAAAATCAAAGCAAAAAATTTGGCGGGGTTTATTTTTTTTGTATTTATTCAATTATATTTTATTATTTTTCATATTTTTAATAATTCTAGCAGTTTTTAATCCAGAATATTTAAATAATCTCCAAACTACAAAAAGTTTAACGACTTTTATTAACTCTTTAAATAAAATTTTTATTAAAAATATTCTTATAACTTGGCAAATTTTATTGGTTTTGCTTTTTAAAAATTTATTTTTCTTTTTTAAAGAAAAAAATTTGGAAAAATTAGAAAAAGAAATATCCGTTATTTATTCGAATAAAATATTAGAATTATTTTTGGGTAGCATATTGCTACTTATAATCTCGAGATATTTAAACGCTATATTTATCAATTATTCCCTAGAAAAAATAATTCTAATTGTTTATATTTGCGCAAAAATATTTTTTGAGACAATAAAAATAGAAAAAGCAAAACTTCCGTTTGAATAAAAATTTTTAATTCTATATAATTTAATTATGGATGTCCAAAATCAAGAACCACAAAAAAATAAGGACTATCAAGCAAAAAATTTAGAAACCCAAGAGTCAATTCATGAAATTTTAGAAAAGGATATTCAAAAATTAGCTGAACAAGTTAAAGCAATTAAAACTAAAGCCGAAAAAAATCATTTAAGCGAATTAGAAATTATTAAAAAATCTTTATCAGTATTTACACCAAATCTGCAACAATCAAATACAACAAAAATACAAGATGCAAATAATCCTCTCCCACAATATATAACTTCATTCCCACCAGAAACACAATTAGAAATAGAATACTTACTTGATATAGCTTTTCATAAAGGAATAAGTAAAGCATTAAATGAAACATTAAAATCTAAAAATCCGGCAATAATTGATGCTTTCCATGATGCTTTGGCCGGAAAACTCTATGACGAATTAAAAAAAAGAAAAATTATTTAAAAAATGAATCCATTAACATTATTGATAATTTTAGG
>CAYMYP010000087.1:0-1503 GCA_964394705.1 uncultured Candidatus Saccharibacteria bacterium
TTCGAATATTTATTAATGTTTTTTCTTTCTGTTTAGTCATTTTTCTAAAATAAATATACGCCCTTTTATACCTATACCTATGGTATAGGTATATTATAAATAATAATTAAAAAATTTAAAATGTCAATATAGACTTAATCCCCTACTCGATTTAAAAGTTTAAAACTAAATAATCTTATAAATCTTATAAAAACCAATTTTAATTTGCTATTTTTTTTAAAAAAAATGTTATATAATAAACTTAACAAAAAAATCTAAGTGTTATAATAAATAAAAATGCCAGTTAAACCAAAATCAAAAAATCAAAAAATAAAAAAATCTAATAATAGAAAATTAAAGGCTGCATTGAAAAAAACTAAAAAAAATTTAAAAACTAACAAAAAAACAAAACAAATAGCTAAAATAAAAATAACCAAAAAAGCTAAAATTGTTAAAATTAAAAAATCTAGAGTTCAAAAACAATCTCAAATCATTTTTAAAAATCAACTTTTAGAAAAACCAAAAATAAATCCAATTATTTTTCCAAATCTAGAAAATGATTGGGAATGCTGGCAAACATTTAACCCTGGTGTAATTTTACTCCAAAACAAGATTCATTTTATTTACAGAGCAATTGGCAATGACGGAATTTCTCGGTTGGGTTATGCTTCCTCAATTGATGGTTTTAATATTGATGAAAGATTAAATTATCCTGTTTATGAACATAAAACTAAAAATGGAGCGCAAAAATATTTTATTTATTCTGTTTTTTCTGGCGGAAGTTTTGGCGGAGCCGAAGATCCAAGGCTAGTAAGAGTAAATGATGAAGATAAAATTTATATGACTTATACTGCTTGCGATAATGGATTAAGAGTTGGGATTACATCAATAAAATTAAATGACTTTTTAGATAAAAAATGGAATTGGCAAGAACCGAAATTAATTTCCAAACCAGGCGAAGTTCATAAAAACTGGGTTATTTTTCCAGAAAAAATAAATGGTAAATATGCAATTTTACATACTCTTATTCCAACTCCCCAAATTGCTTATTTAGATGATTTAGAATTTAAAAATAATGAATATATTGAAAGTTATTATGACTTAAATTTTCGCAATAAAAACTCATGGGATTTTTGGATAAGAGGAGCTGCTGCTCCGCCTATTAAAACAAGGCTTGGCTGGCTTCTTTTTTATCACTGTATGGAAAAAAATAATTTTTCTCATTATAAAGTTGGGGCAATGATTTTAGATGAAAAAGATCCATCTAAAATTTTATTTAAATCTCCTTGCCCAGTCATTGAACCAACTGAAGAATACGAATTAAATGGCTTTAAAGGAGGTGTTGTTTATGTTACTGGAGCAGTTTTAAAAAACGGAAATATTTTAATTTATTATGGAGCTGCAGATAGTTATATTAGTGTTGCTTATGCTAATTTGAATAAATTTTTAGATAATTTAATAGCTCAAAAACCAACACCAACTCCATTTAAAAAATTAAAATTAAAAAATAATGTTTATTCAAAG